>CALBXO010000562.1 GCA_937890335.1 uncultured Pseudomonadota bacterium
ACGTGGCGAAGGCCAACGACAACCACGGATCGGGCGTGTGTCAGGCGTACCTTGTCGAGCTCGCTCTGCTTGGTCGGATCGCCCTGGACCCACAAGATGTTCGACGGCAACTCACGCGGGCGCTCACGGTTCTCGAACACGACGACGCGGGTTTCCTCGGTGTCGAACTCTGTTCCGATGAGATCGAGCAGGAACTCGCTCGTGTCGTCGTACCCCAACACGACAATGTGGTTCACATACTCGCCCATCCGGAACTGCTCCTCACGAATGCTTGAAATCGCGTGGACCAAGCTCGAGCCGACGAAACCAGCAAACATCGCCAGAGTAAACATTCCGCCGATCATCAGGATACCCCCGATGATCCGGCCCAGCGGCGTCACAGGGGTGATGTCGCCAAAGCCGACTGTCGTGATCGTGACCAGCGCCCACCAGATTCCATCGAAGGGGGTGGCGATGTCGGGGTTGGCGGTCTTCTCGACAAAGTAAACGGTCACACCACCGAGCAGCGTCTCCACGACGAGCACCGTGAAGCCGAAGACGAACAACAGGCTGTTCTCCTCGAGAGCGCGCGTAATCGACGCAAAGGGATTCGCATAGCGAAACACCCTCATCGTGCGAAGGAGCCGCAACAGGCGCAGCGCTCGCAGCCCCCGAAGCTCGGGAAACAAGGTCATGACAGCGATGAGATCAACGAGATTGAGCGGCTGCATCGCGAACCGGACGCGGGCCATGACGTGCGTGCGCAGCGAAATCAGCTTCCCCGGGTGAAAGACCTCGAGCGACGGCGGACGGAAGCTGCCGACCCGCAGCACGTACTCAACGGCAAAGATGCCGAGCAAAGCCCAATCCACGAGCCGAAACGGAACCTGCACGACCTCCGTGAGCGGGAGGAACGGCTCCGCGACGAGCATCGCCACAGACAGGACGATGAACCCCCACACGGTCCCCTGCACGATGCCGTAGATTCGCGTCGTCGGCTCGTGGAATGCTGCGTGAATTGCCTCGCCGGCCGTCATGTCTCCAACCAGCGTGCGGCGGCGCAGGGGCGCTCAGGGGAAGGGGACGAACCGCACCGACGATGTGGGTGCATCCGAGGGCGGCTCGCACGCCCGAGACTATGGATTGATGGTCCGGCGGTCAATGCCGTGGGCTCCCAGCGAGCTGCCGAGGGTGTCTGCCGCGAAGACGCCGGGATCGCTCGCGATGGACGAGCCGTAAGCTGGGCCACCAAACCCGGTTTCCGGACGATCACGCCTGCGAGACCCTCTCAAACCGCCGCAGGAACGTCGCCGGGTCGGGCCGGGTCTCTGGGCGGTCTACACCGCGCGTCACGAGCGGCTCGGTGATCGAATGTTCGCTCTCAAGCTCCCCTGGCCGGGTCGCCGTGGGTCGCTGGGGGACCTGTGGATCTGCAGGTCCAGCGCCTGTCCAGCATCCACCACCCGAACATCGTCGGCATCGCGGACCGCGGAATGGTGGCCGGACATCCCTACCTTGTGGAGGAGTTCCTGATTGGGGCCCCGGTGGCAGACTACCTCGTGCCACCGACCATCTGCCCGCCGCGCGCCAGGACACCACCCAGGCGATACGGGCCCAGCTGGTGGCCAATCGCGTCGGCAAACCCGTCACTGCCTGGATCCGACGCTGCGTCCGGCGCTGGCGGTCGTGGAGGGGTTCCAGCTGCCCGCCGCCCCCCGTCTGAACCTGCGCGAGGTGTCCCAGCCGACATGGTGTCGCCGTGTTGCTCCGACTCAATGCGTTCCGCAAGTGACGCCAGCGCGCTCCGAAAGGCTGGCTCGAAGACCTGGCCAACCCGCGAGGCAATCGCGTCGACCTCGTCGGGAGCGGTCACGACATCCAATCGGTCGTAGCTGGGTCGAGAACTGCGCGCCCGCAGTCGCGGTGAATCGGTCTGTGTGGACAGCGCCCGTCTCTCCCCGCGACGCAACCTCCAGCGGATCCTGCGCGCGTTCCAGCGCACGCTCGAGCAACGACCACGCTTGCGCGGGGGCGACCCCATCGCCCCCCAGCGTCTCCAGGCCGGCCACCGCGCTTGCGACGACAAACGGGTCCGAGTGGTCGACCAGAGTCGACGCGACCTTGTGCCAGAGCACACTCCACTCGGCTGCCAGTGTGGGGATCGCGGGGCCCAACGCAGCCAACTCGAAGGGGTCTGCGCTGGGCGTAACGAGCGCCTCGAGCCGCTGCACCAGCCGCCTCTCGCTGAGTCGCGGGATGGACGCGAGCGCGGTGATCTCACGCCGCCGAACCGACGGATGGGTCTTCCCCAGCTCCGCCTCCAGTCGTCGATAACACACGCAGTCTTGCGGGTTTGGAGCGACCACTCAGGTCGCATCTCGCGGATACGGCACTCGATCTCGACCTGCGCTACGCCGGGGACTCGGGGCCCGTTCCTGACGGGGTCGAGGGCGGGGCCGCACCATCCAGCAAGCCAAAGATGCTCTCCCAGAACGCTGGGTCCGCGCGCGTGTCGTTGTGGCCCCCGGGAAGACGGACGAAGGCTCCGTTCTGCGCAGCTGCGGCGAGCTCCTTGCCGTGCGCAAACGGAATGACTTCATCCAACGCGCCGTGCAGGACGAGCACGGGCGCGGTGAACGAGCGGACCGCGGCCAGGTTGTCGTACGGGTCGACGACGACAAAACCGGGCATCAGGAACCGGCGGGCGAAGGCGCGGATGCTCGTGAAGGTGCTCTGGAGGATCAGGCCCGCCAAAGGACGCAGGTGCGACAATTGGCACGCTGCGCCGCCTCCCAGCGACCGGCCCCAGGCGACGATGGGGAGGTCGGGAAAGCGCTGCTTCATGGCGTCGTAGGCCAGCACCATGACCTGGGTGACGGTCTCCTGCGTGGGCTCGCCCGCGGACGCGCCGTAGCCGGGATACTCGACCATCAGGACCGAAAAACCTCGAGCCAGGGCCGGGGCGAACCATCCTTGGTAGTGGTCGATGAGCTCGTAATTGCCGTGGGTGAAAATCACCAGCCCTCTCGGACGTGCGGCAACCTGGAGCCACGCCTCCACCTCGCCTCCCGGCGCGTGGAGCCAGATCTGCTCGACGCCCTCGGGCGCGTCGCGAGCGCCGACGCGCAGCGCGGTGCCGGGGTAGATCATCGAGCGCTGAAATCGGTCGAGCATTGCGCGGCTACTGCGTGTTCCGCACGCGGTCGGAAGAACCGCGCGCGAATACCGAATGTCACAGGCAGAATCCGGGCGAGTATTGGCTCTGCTTGATGCGAATGTACTCGTCCGGGCCCATGTTCTCCACGATCAGGAGCGAGTTTCTGAGGTCGTGAATCCGCCGAACGGCCCACAAATTGGTCGGACCCCAGTAGGCGACGCACCGGCACGACCGGTCACAAGGACAGGCCTTCCGGTCGGGAGTACTAAGGCTGGGTGTCCAGCTGGTCCAGGACCCCGACGCTCGTGGGGACCGGCAAGGAGTCGAACGCGCGATCCTCGTCGTTGTCGTACGTGCGTACGTCCTTGAACGACGCCGCGAGATCCAGGTCGTCGTCCTGCACGTTCAGGCCAATGCGGTTCTCGCGAATCTCGCCCTGCACGGCGCGGAAGGAAGGCACGGCCAAGATCTGGAGTCCGGCGAGCTCGCTGCCGGTGATGAGGAAGTTCTCGATGCGCAGGGACGCCTCGAGCGCGGCGATGCCAGAGCCCAAGAAACCCCCGCAGGTCGGCACGAGCGTTTCGGGGCTGCAGGGCGTGGGCGCTGTGTCGCGGACGGTGATGTGGCGCATTGCCAGCTCGGTGCCGGGGTCGAACGCCACAACGCCCACCTCGTGATTGGCGTCAAAGAGTCCGCGGGTGACGTCCGCGTCTGCCCCTTGCTGGACACTGAGCCCGCGACCCACTGTGCGGTCCGCTGGCCGGGGCAGGGTGCCAGAGATCTCTACGTCGATGAGCGTCAGCGTCGTCCCCTCGTCGAACGCCACGACGCCCACAGAGTGATTGCCGACAAAGCGCGCGCGCGTCAGCGTCGCCGCCGCCCCGTCCGTGAGGTCCATGCCGCGGCCCGACGACAGGTCGCTGCGTTGCGGCTGGGTGTCGGTCACGGCGACGTCCTCCAGGACCACGGAGGTACCGAGGCCAAACGCGAGAATCCCCACATCGTGGTTGCGCGCCAGGGCGACGCGCAGACCGGTGACCTGCGCGCCCTGGGCCAGATGGAGGCCGCGGCCAAACGCCCCGTCGGACGGCTGGGGCAGAGTATCGGTGACGCGGACATCCTCAAGCAGGAGCTTCGCGCCGAGATCGACGAGAATGCCAACGCTGTGGTTCCGATGGACGATGACCTCGCGCAGCGACACCTCCGCGCCACGTTGCGCTACGACGCCGCCGCCCCTCTCGCCGTCGCGCGCCGAGGGCTGCGTCCCGGTTACCACAGCTGCGTGCAGGCCAAGCCTCGTGTCCTGATCGAGCGTCAAGACAGCTACGTCGTGGCTCCCCTCCAGGACGGCACGCTCGACCTCGACCAGGGCGCCCCCCTGCGCGGACAGCGCGTGGCCGCGCGTCATGTCGGACTGGCGCGGCAGGGTTCCGAGCACGGCAAGGTCAACGCCATGGATGACACTAGCGCCCGTCGCGAAGACGCCCATCGTGTGGTTTCCAACGACGATCAGCCGCTCAAAATCCAGGGTCGCGCCCCGGTCCAGGCTGACCCCCCGTCCGCCCGACAGATCGCGCTGGTCGGGCTGCGTATCGTTCACGATCACGTCGCGCAGGCTCACCTGCGTGCCAGCCCCAAGCGCGACAATACCCACGTCGTGGTTGGCGCTGACCTGGGATCGCGCTGCCTCAAGCTGGCCGCCGCCCTCCACATCAAGTCCATAGCCCAGGCTGTTGTCGGACGGCCTGCCGCGGGTGCCCGCGACGAGTGAGTCCTCCAGCGTGATGCGGGCCGAGGGGCCAGCGGCGGCGATCCCGGCCAGCACGGTGTCCCGCACGGCCACACCGCGGAGCTGGATCGTACCGGGCTCGCGCATCCACACGCCGCCGCGGTCCCCGCGCAGCGTCAGGTCCGCCACGGCAACCACGTCGTCGCGCGTGCTCTCCAGCACAGGGTCGGTGGTGCTGGGCTCCGTGGGCGCGATCGCCGTCCCCTCCACACACGCCCCGACAATCGCCAGCCGGCGACGGATCGAGACGGCCTCATCGTACTCGCCCAGCCCCAGGGCGATGATGTCCCCCGAGGTCGCCGCCCGCATGGCTGCCCCCACCGTCAACAGCGGCGCTTCTCGGGTCCCTTCACCGCCATCGTCACCCACCGGAGCCACGTACCAGACCCGCCCGTCAAACTCCGGTACCCGAGCCCGAATCTCCGCCTCCCCGTGCCAGTCAGCGGGACAGGTTGGACCCTGGCGCACGCAGCCGGGAGAGCCCACGGCGGCGAACGTACCGGACTCACAGCTGGGCACGTCGGGAGGACGGCAGATGGCATGCTCGGTCCCGTCCACAGGCCCAGACTGCCAACCGCTGGGGCAGCGCCAATCCTCGAACACGGGCGGCGCGGGCGGGGCAGGAAGCGCGGGCGCAGGAGAAGGCTCCGGGCCGGCGTCGTGGCCCGCATCGGGGCCATCCGTTCCGACCTCCGAATCGTCCGAAGCATCCCCATCCGGGCCACCGCACCCGAGGCCAAACGCACCGGTGAGAACGAGCGCCGACAGAGTCAGCCGGATGTGGGCGGTCTGGATCATTTTCACACGATAGCACCGACCGGATTCCAGCACGCGATCTCAACTCTACGCCGCCATTGTACCGGCCAAACCGCAGCCCTGATTCACCTTGACGAGCTGGACGCGCCGGCTCGATACGCCTCAATTTCTTCGCGAACCGCAGCTTCACCAGCTCCGGCAGCCTGTCCGATCTGCTCGATCGCGAGCTCACCAGCGCGCAGAGCGATGCGCTCCTGGTCCGCCGCGGCAGCCACCCGGTGCACCCCTACCAGCGTGTCTCGGATGTCGGGGTCTTTGATGCCCGTAGAGGCGAGACCGACACCAGCCCGCTCGAGCTCGTCGGTGGCGACTCTCCAGTCTGCGCGATGTGCCGCGATGAGTGCCGCGAGCGTGTGGGCCACGGCACGCACCGGAGGGCGCTCGTTGCGGTCCAGGCTGGCGAATAGCTCGACGAGCTTCTCGGCCGCGGCGTCAAAGTTCCCGCCGGCGCAATCATTGAGGACGGCGTTGAGTCGCACGAACATCGCGTCGAGCCCCAGGCGCTGGCGGATGGCCATCGACTGACGGTACATCGCCTCCGCCTGCGTCAGGTTCCCGGACTGCCGCGCGAGGTCACCGAGGGTCGACAGCAGGACCGCCTCCATCTTCGGTGCCCGGCCCCGCGCCAGCGCCACGCCCTCCACCAGGACAGGACCCGCCGCGGTCGACTCGCCTGTGACATGGAGTGCCCAGCCCAGGATGGAGTGGCCTCGCGCCATCCAGATCCGCTGTCCGCTGAGCCGCATGTACTCCAGTGCCCTGCGAGCCAGTACCACCGCTTCCTCGGAACGACCTCGCCGAATTCGGACCGTACACAGTGAGTTCAGAACCCGGCCCAGGGTGAGTACATCACCCCCCCGTTCCGCGGCATCCATCGCCCGCTCAATGTGCCTCTCGGCCGCATCGTACTCCCCCACCAGGCGGAGGAGTTCCCCAATGCGGTGGTGCACTCGGGCCACCTGAACTGGACCGCCGCTGTCTGCACTCAGAAGCGCCGCACGGGCTTCCTCGAGGCCGAGCGAGGAGAGTTCCAGCTCCCCGTACACCTGCGCCCGCAGCAAGTGGGTCTCGCCGACCCGCCAATCCAACTCGGCCACGCCCAGCTCTTTGAGAACCGCGTCGCGCGCAGCCAGTGTGCTCAAGGCGGCGCCGTAGCTGTCGGACTCGATACTGCGGAGCGCGCTCGCGCCGAGTGCCGTGATTGCCGGGCCCAGCGCTCCGCCGTCGTGCAGGAAGCGCCCGTACCGTGGATCGTCCTCCTTGCCCACGGCGGCGAGCCTGTTGGCGCAGTGGAGGGATACCCGCGCCCAGGTGTGACGCTCACGGGCGCCGGTCTCGACAGTGTGTCGCAGCATGTCGTGCGCAAACCGCCACCCCGTGGACGTCGGGACAGCCAGCCGCTGCGCGAAGAGAATGTGCAGCCACTGCGGCTCCAGGTGAACGCGCTGCGCCGCGCAGACGGCCGCCCACTCGGCGTTGTCCACGGTGAACCCGAGCGCCGCGGCGATTTCCAGTGCCCGGTGGGCCGCGCCCGGAAGTCCCTCCAGCGCGGAGGCCAGGCGCCGTTCCCAGAGAGCACGGACGCTCGGAGGCAGCAAGCTGTCACAGGTGGCCACCGACGCGGTGTAGCCGTCGTCGCCGTACTCGAGTTGCCCGGTCCGCGCCAATTCGAGGGACATCTCCACCGCGATCAGATAGTTGCCCCCCGCGCGCTTCGCCACCACCTCCGCCACCTGGGCGCCGAGGTGGAGCGACTCCGTCAGCAGCGACATCAACTCCGGTGCTGACGGTGAATCCACCTCCCAGTCCACCACGTCCGGGAGGGACCGAAAACTGCTCAGCGCGCGTTGCGCTCGTTGTCCCGGCTCATCGTCCCACACGACCAGGAACACCACCGGGCCGTCGAGCCGGAGCGCGAGCGACACGAGGCGCAACACGTCGGGGCAACGATGGGCTTCGTCCAGGACGACGACCGCGGGACGACCGCTGGGACACGCGAGGACCTGCGCCAGATGGTACCGATAGTCCACGTCGTCAGCCGCGCCGTCTTTCTGAAGCCACGCCGCCAGCAGCAGGGCTGGGGCATGTCCGACGTCCACGGAGTCCCGGCGAATTCTCTCTGCGAGGCTCTCGGTGTCCAGCCCCTCGGCCGCGAACCAGGTGCGGAACAGATGCAACAGGGCGGGCTTGTCCGAGTCCCAATGCGTCAGGTTGCCGCGGATGATCCTGTGAACGCCGGCCTCGGCTGCCTGGACGGCGAGCCAGTCCGCCAACCTGGATTTGCCGAGGCCGCGCTCCCCACGCAACACGACGGCACGCCGTTGCCCGGTCTCCGCCACCGACCCGAGCAGGTCCCACAACCGGCGCCGCTCCGCCTCCCGCCCCACAAACGGCGGGTCGCGAAGCCCGAGGATACCAATACCGGTGCCAGGCAGCGCCTCGGGCAACTCCATGCTCGGCCGCCAGGTCGGCGGCAGGTGCCAATCTACGACCATGCGGTCATCTCGCCCGGGGTGTCCCTGAAGCGCCGGGAACGACCCCGAGGGCAGTGTCGCTGGGGTGGCGGGTGTTTCGAATGCCAGCGTGGGGCCGGAGCCGCCGAGGCTGAAGACCCCAGAGACCCCCCCGTGCTCAAGCTCACCGAGTTGACGAGCGGCATCCGCGGCGCAGCGAGGTCGGCCAGCGGGGGTCTTGGCGAGCAGCCCCCGGAGCCAGGCCTCCAAGCCGTCCGGCACGGACGCCTTTGGTTCCAGCGTTGGGAGCAGTTGGCGCATGTGGGCACGTGCCAGCGCCAGCAGGTTTCCGGCGAACGGCGGCGCGCCCGTAACCAGACTCCACGCGACGCAGCCCACCGCGTACAAGTCAGTCCATGGGCCGTAGTCGCGCCATCGTCCCTCAAACATCTCGGGTGCCATGAAGGCCGGGGTTCCCGCCGACGCAACACCGGTCGCGTGCGGTCGGGAGAGGACGGGCGCCGCGATCCCAAAGTCGGTCAGCTTGATGCGGCGCCCCTGGGGCGTCGTGACGACGAGGATGTTGTCCGGCTTGACGTCCCGGTGGAGGACACCGTTTGCGTGGGCGTGGCCAAGCGCGGACAGTATCGCGAGAAGGACCCCGCGAACCTCCTCGAAGCCGCCCGTCAAGACGACATCCGCCAGACTGCCACCGTCGGCAAACTCCATCGCAATGAACGTCGAACCGGCCGGCACGCTGCGGCCGTCACAGGCAATCACGCGGTCGGTCGTCCCAAAGTCGAAGACACGCACGATGTTGGGATGGTCCATGCGGGCCATCGCGACGACCTCCGCCTCGGCGGTTTCCGGTGCAGAAGCGGTGAGGAACTTCAGCGCGACTGCGCGGCCGGTGGACCGATGGGTCGCCTTGAACACGGAGGCCATTCCCCCCTCACCCAGGAATCCATCCACATCGAACGATCGCAGAGACATACGCAGCCCCACTGAACACAGACGCTTCAACTCTACGGGATGGGGGCGGCTCGTGTCGCGCGGACGGTCGAGCCGCTTCCCGCATGCCAGTGTCCCGATGAGCGAATTGCCACCGGGCCGCCCCGGCCCAGCGACCTGTTGCCCACTTGGCGCGCCCATGTGAGGCTGAGACGATGACTACCCTTCTGAATCTGGTCGCCGAGCCGGCCGCGCTCGTCCCCGGAAGGATCGCCACGCTGACCTGGTGGGTCGGTTGGTCCGAGGACGGGCTGGAGATCACACACCGTCCCAGCGGCCAGACATGGCAGCTGGGCCCGGACGACAAGTGGACTCTGCAGCTGACGCGCGCCGTGACTGTCGAGGCTCCATCCTGGTGGGACCGGCTCATCGGAGCCGCCGACGACACCATGGACTGGCTGCACGCCGAGCTGCGCGCCGACGGCCTGCGCGGCCTTCGGTTCTCCGCAGAGTGCGAGGACCAGGGCTTCCTCAAGGGCCTTCCGGGCCTGGCCGTCACCGGCGAAGTCGTGGACCTGTCACGCCTGGTCGCGCTGGCGCACGCCTGCACGGCCCTGCCTGGCGGCGGCCTCGCCGTGGACGGTGCAGGATCGGCGCCCGTCGCTACCGGGCCTGCCTCCTCATCCCAGTACGCGGACGAGCTGCGAAAACTGGAGACCGCCCAGAGTCAGACGCGCAAGCTTCGCGAGGAGCTGGCGGCGGCGCAGCAGAACCAGGCAGCGACAGAACGGCGGCACCAATTGCTGACCGGTGCCCTGGAGCGCGAGATCTCGCAGGGGGAGCTCGCGGTGACGAAGGCCAACGAGGCCCGAGAGGTCGCCGAGCAGTCCCTGGCCAACGTGAACAGCCGCCTGACCCAGCGGACAAAAGAGCGCGATGACGAGCGCAAGGAACACCGCCGGGCGCAGGACAGGCTGCGCGACACCAAGGCAAAACTAGAACCACTCCAGGCGCGTGTGCGCCTGCTGGAGGCCTATTTTGACGGCCAGGAACAGGGACTCGGCAACGTGAAGACACTCACCGAACACAATCTCGAAGGCCCCCCGAGCGTGGAGGGCAGTCCCAGCTTCACCCAGACCGCCGGCGTGGCCTGTCCCGCCTGCAAGGAGCGCGGCGAGGAGATCGAGATGCACCGCCACCCCCTCCTGCCCCGCGGGCGTGGCGTGGAGGGTGAGCCGCTTCTGGGCGCCTGGTCCGACCGGATGGTCGTGACGTGCGCGCGGTGTGGGCATATGGGGACGATTCGGGACGCCAAACCCATGAAGCGGGGGGATTGGAGCTACCTGTCCTGAGCACTGGCAGCCGCGGAATCCAACGAGAAGGCCGCTCGAGGTGGGGCACGTCAGTCGGCTGCGCGACCTGTCGAAACGGCGTCCGCGACCGGCAGCTTCACCGCGTCAGAAGCACTGCGCCTCTTCAAGGTTGATCCACACGGTCCCGGTGCCGGTGTACACGTTCACATAGCCCTCGCCGCTGGCGGCGGCGCTGAACATGCCCTTGGAGGACTTTTCGACCGAGAACTCCAGGTTGCCCCAGAAGGCCATGACGAAGGAGCCGTCGACCTTGAGCGCCTCGTTCTCGAGCCGAATGACCATGATCTTCTCTTTGGGCACAGGGCTGCTGATCATGGCGACGCCGGTCCCCTTCATCCGGGGCTGTACCAGTCCTTCACCACTGCGTACGGCGGCTCGATTGACCTGACCGTCCACGGTGAGGCTGCCGTCGCAGGCCACAAACAGACCGCGGTCGCAGACCAGTGTCTCGTCGTTGAGCGGGATGAAGTACAGGAAGTCGGTCCGCGGCTCGAGGAACACATCACCGGTTCCGGTGTACCGCGGCTTTACCATGCTCTCGCCGCTGGCCAGCCCGGACGCGGCCTTCTTCAGGAAACCGCCGACGCTACCGCCGCCGTCGATCGCCATCTGGATGTCGCCCTTTGAGAAGTGCAGGGCACCGGGCTCCAGAAGAATGGACGTGTTCTCCAGCGACACCCGGACGTGCTTCTTGGGATAGATGGGGTGGATGGGGGTGAAGCCAAGGGGCGTCACCGCCTGAACCATTGCCTCCTTGAGGGGTTGTCCGGAGGCGAGGATTCGGGATGAGTCGAACCCGGTGGGCTGAAGATCGATAAACCGAGGATACCCCATGATACGCCAATGGGTCCCGTGTCCGCGTTGCTCTTCCAGCAGATTCCAATGGTCGTAGCTGATCATGCTGCTTACGCTCGTAGTGTTTGCCACCGCCGCGGCGTGACGCGCGGGGTGCCTTGTCGGATGGTCGCTGGTTTTGACAAACCCATGTGTGCGAGGGGGCCAAGGTGTCATTCTGACGGTTGCAGTGTCAACGTGCCTGGCGCTCCAGCACGCCGATATGCGCTTTGACGTAGATCGAACTCGTGCTTTAGAGTCCGCTGGATACGGGGAGGCTCAGGGCAATGTCGGTAACCAGATGCGTGTGTGGCTGCAACCGGCGGATCTACGTCTCGTCGGTACCGGGAGGCGGGGCCCCCGTGAGCATGCCCAACGCCGCAGCCTACGCAGCCGCTGCCCTCCAATGTCACGGCTGTGGCGAGTACATCTGCAAGCCGTGCTCGGTGAGTCGTCCCGGACTCAACCCGATGGGCTCGTGCCCGTCGTGCGGTGGCAACCTGGCGTTTCCCGGGGTCGAACCCCCGGCCGGGTTTCCGCTGGCCGCGCCGACTTTGGATGCCGCTGGCAGACCCGTGCCCAGGAAGGGCCCGACCGGCCCTCCCACCTACACGAACACTGTGGGCACCATCTCCATGGCGCTGGGTTTTCTCGGCGTACTTTGCTGTGTGGGTAGCCTCAGCCCGGTCAGCGGATGCATGGGCCTGCTTGTGGACTTCGCGGCGATCCTGACCGGGTCCCTGGGTTTGCTCAAGGCCCGCAATACAGGCGTGGGCATGATCCCGTCAGGGATAGGCTTCGCGCTCGGCGTGATCAACCTGCTGGTGACCATCATCGCTACGCTCGGCTTCTTCTTCTACCAGCTCTATCGCTGACAGGGCTGGCCGCGGAGCAGACGCGTGGTTTGCGTCCAATCTACCAGGGCACCCAGGTGTCAGACGCAACGCCCCTTCACTGTTCACCCTCCAGGTCGAGCGCGGCGGACGCCGCGGGAATCTCGCTGCGCTGCGAGTCGAAGTCCGTGGTGTTCTGCGTGACCTCGGTGTCGCGCAGCTCCACGTTCGAACCGGGGCTGTCCGCCACGTTGAGTCCGAGCGATTATCCCGTGACAAGTCCATGATCGCCCACAAGAGACGAATCAGGCCCGACGAAGACGCCCGCCAGGGCCGCCTCCCCGACCACCAGCACCGGGCGCAGACTCGTGCCCGCGCCCGCCGTAACGACCGACCCACGGACCGTGAGGTCGCGCTCACTTGCGCAGGCGTTTGCGCGCTTGGGAGGCGGTGGACATCGACCGGGCTTTGACGGTCGCCTGGATCTTGTCGCGCTCCTCGTTGAGCAGCGCGCGATAGCGACGGTCGCTGCCCCCGACGGGGCGAGGCCAGATCCGGATGGTGTGGTCGGAGCTGCCGCTGACCAGAGCTCCGCCCGTCTACGGGATGGGGGCGGCTCGTGTCGCGCGGACGGTCGAGCCGCTTCCCGCATG
>CALBXO010000563.1 GCA_937890335.1 uncultured Pseudomonadota bacterium
CGAGCCCCACCACGCCGAGCCCGAAGAGGGCCAGCGAGGCGCGTCTTATCCATCTGCCCGCAGGCCGTGGGGCGGGGTTCGGAGCACGTGGCTGCACGGTCGCCATGGTAACCGAGGAACGCGTCGCCCCACAATTGCAGTCCCCACCTTGCGAATAGACCGGCTGCGACGCGTGTTGATTGAGTCGGGGAGGTGGCCTGCCACCGGGCAGGTTGGCTTCCGAAACTTGTCGCATACCGGTGGAAGACGCATCCTGCCGGTGGCGATCGCTTTGAATTGAGGTGCTCTCGTGAAGATACCGCGCAAATATCGTTGGGCCCTGCGCGCAGCGTGGTGGCTCGTCAAGATCGTGATTCGTTTGATTAAAAAATTCTGGCCCAAGAAATAGCGCGGACCCCCGTGCTATTCGGCGTTGGTGCGTTTGACGCGCGCTTGACGCGCGCTCCGCGTTCGTGCAAAGTTTCACCTGTGGTAGCCCGGTCGACCGGACCGGGAAAGGCGTCAACTTCGTCCAGAGTTCTGCGTATGCGTTCCCTCGTAGGGATCGTGAGTGCCTTGGTTGCGGCGACACCGCTCCTTCTGACGGGATGCGGCGGCAGCGCCGGAGGTGGGGCTGCGCCCGCGTTGGACGCCGGCGTGGATGCCGCGCCCGACACCGCTCCTGACGCCCCGGACGCCGAGGACGCGGCTCCCGATGGGCCCGCCGGACCCGTCGCCTGGTCCACCCATATCCTTCCACTCTTTGAGGCCAACGGCTGCCCCGGCTGCCACAACGCCGATGTCGCCAAGGGTGGCCACCGTCTGCACACGCTCGACGCGCTGCTGACCACCGGAGCCAATGCCCCCGTGGTGATCGCCTGCGACCCCGATGGCAGCGTCCTGGTTCAGAAACTGGAGGACCCGCCGCCGTTCGGGGACCGGATGCCGTTGGGAGGTCCGTACCTCACCGCCGATGAGATCGCGCTTGTGCGCCTGTGGGTGTCCGAGGGGACCGCAGACCTCGGTCCCTGCCCGGAGGTCGAGCCGCCGTTGCCCCTGGTGGAAGAGCGTCAATTCCGGGTCTCGGACCGGGCGCCTCTGCTGACCACTTCCGTGCCGCTGCCGGACGGGCTGGCCGGTACGTCGCCGCTGTTCGCGGTGCAGGCCCGACGCGAGCTCGGCTTTGTGGGCGCCGGCGAGGGGTACGCCCGGATCGACCGTGATGGCGAGGTGGAGGTCGTTGTGCCGGGCTGGGACGGCGACCTCGGTCTGGGCGAGGTTCGCGCAGCCGCCGAGCTCGGTGATCTGACCCTGGTGGCCACGGAGATTGGACTGCGCTACCTGACCGAGGACCGGCTCTGGCCCTCCCCGATCGACGAGGTGCTGCGCTCCGCCGTGACCGCGCTCCTGGCGGACGAGTCCACAAGTCCCGGGCGCCCGTCCATGTGGATGGCGACCCAGAGGGGGCTGTTTCAGCTGGTCGGGGACGAGCTGTTTGAGATTCGTCCCTCGCAAGAGGCACCGGGCACCGCGGCGGTGGCACTGGCCATGGGCCCGGATCCGCAAGACCCGGACGCCAGCGCCGTCTGGGTTGCCTTTGGTGAGCAGGTCTACGCCGTGCGACCCGACGACGACGGGGTGATGGCCTACACTTTCGAGATCGCGTTCGACGACCCGGTGATCGATCTCGAGGCCGACGCCGCTGGCCATGTTTGGGTCGTGACGCAGCGCGGCCTGTTCCTGCGGCGGCCTCCGAACGTCGTTGGCGTCGCGCGCTGGGTGCACTGGGTCCTGCCACAGGGGCAGTCGGCGGTGGACGTCGCAGTCCATGCCGACGGCGCCACCTGGGTGTTGACCGATGGGGCGCTCTACCGTGCCCTGGACGATTCGTGGCGATGGCAGCTCGTGCTCGGCGCACCTGCTTCCGATGTGGTGGGCATGGCTGTGGGCGATCAGGGCAGCGTGTGGCTGACTCGCCGGACGGAGCTGCTTCAATTGAGCCCGACTCCGGTGGTCGGCGTCGTCGGTCTTGCGCCATTGGCGACGTTGGACGCGTTCCCAGAGCTTGAGGTCGATCCTTCGTTTCCGGATCAGGTTCGCCAGGTGTCCATCACAGTGGACGACTGCGCCCCGGTGCTCTTCGAGGCTGCGCCGTACGTGGTCACGGGCGGCGCATTGGTGTGGCGTGAGTGCCTTGCGGCCGGAGAACATCTTCTGCACGTTGAGGTCGACTACGACGGCCTGGATGGCGCGGTGGCCGAGGTCCCGTTTGGCTGGATTGAGCGCGAGGAGGTCATCACCTGGCGCGGTCATGTGGAGCCGCAGATCTATGCGCGCAGCTGCGCGCGGCCGGGTTGCCACATCGACGGGTTTGCGCCGGACGGCTACGATGCGTGGGTAGAGAAGATCGATCCCATCATTCAGCGCACGGACCCGGCGACGGTCCAAGGTCGAATGCCACCCAATGGGCCCCGGCTCACGGCGGCAGAGAGGCTCCTGATTCAGTGGTGGCGCGACGACGGGTTCCAGGTGGAGTGAGGCAAGAGGGGTAGCGATGTCACACAGACGAGTGGTGCGAGCGGAACGGACGGGCGTCGGAATGGCCGTCTGTGTCGGACTCGCCCTGACATTCCTTGCGCCTGCGGCCCTCTGGGCGCAGGGCGCGTCTGGCGGGTCGGTGGCCATGGACCGGGCGGAACCGGTGTCCATGGACAAATACGCGTACTTCAAACGCGTCTCCCTGGACCTCACCGGAGAGGTGCCCTCCTGGGAGCAGCTCGCCGCGTTGGAAGGGCAGGACGATGTGGCCGAGGCCAGCATTGACGAGCTTCTGGCCGGAGACGGTTTCCTGGAGGTGATGGAGGACTACCACCGCGACCTGCTGTGGGCGAACGTCTCCAACTTTCAGTACATCCAGTTCCCCTGGGACCTGACGCGGACCGCCGTGGGCCCGAACGATGACCGCCACACCGTCGCGTATATGCGGCGCCGCGCGGTGTACTACCGCGGCGCGGAAGGCGACGACGAGAACGATTCGATTCCGTGCGGACACTGGCCGGCGACCTTCGACGAGAACGGTCGGCCGGAAGTGCAGTGCGACGACGAGACTGGGCGATGCCACGAGGGCTGGGTCTGGGTGGATGGCCCGTACTGGGCGCCGAACGACTCCGTCAAAGTCTGCGCGTTCGACGCCAACGCCTCGGAGTTTGGCGAGAACGGCACCTTCTGCGGTGGGACGGGCTCGCGCCGCGAGCCCACATGCGGCTGCGGCGAGGATCTCCGCTTTTGCGATTGGCCGTACGACGGCACGAACGTCCAGGCCATCGTGGGGCTCAGCTTCAACCAGCAGCTGATGGAGATCGTTCGTTGGGTGCTCAAGAACGACCTCCCGTACCACGAGCTGCTCACGACGCGGATCAGCTTCGTCAACGGGCCGCTGGTTCACTACTACAAATACCAGATGCAATTGGCGTCGCAGCTGGACCTGCAGCCCGCGCCCGTGGAGACGCTCTTCCTGCCGGAGATCCCGTTTGACGACGACCGCTTTGTGCAGGTGCTGCGGGGGCCGGAGCATTCGGGCGTTCTGACGAGCTATGCCTTCCTTCTGCGGTTCCAGACCAACCGCGGCCGGGTCAATCGCTTCTACGACGCGTTCCTGGACAGCTTCTTCGACGCCGGCAAA
>CALBXO010000564.1 GCA_937890335.1 uncultured Pseudomonadota bacterium
CTCCCGTATCCTCCCGCGAGAGACTGTGTTCGACAGCGCCAGTGTCGCGATCGATGCCCCGGCGCCCGTCATGTTGTTCAGCCACGGCAACCAGGCGTTCGCCGAGCAGAGCTACTTCCTGACCGAGTTCTTCGCCTCGCACGGTTGGATCGTCATCGCCCCCAGCCACGAGGGCAACACGATCTTCGACAACGGCGAGCGTCCGTCGGAGATGTTCGAGTGGCGCCCCCAGGACGTCTCCCGCGCGTTGGACGCCGTGCGCGATCTCCCGGAAGAGGATGCCCTGTCCGGGTTGTTGTCCGACGACGTGATCCTCAGCGGGCACAGTTATGGTGGGTATACGACGCTCGCCGTGGCCGGGGGCAGCTACGACGTGGAGGCCATCGACGCCGATTGCGGCATCGTGGACGACGACGAGGGCTGCGCCTATTTTGCCGCGGCGCGCGCCAGGTATGAGGCGGGTTTCAGGGACGAGCGGGTCAAGGTGGCGATCCCCATGGCGCCGGGCAACGCCCGGGCGTTGGGGGGCGGCGTCGCCGAGATTCCGATTCCCGTGATGCACATGACGGCGCTGCTGGACAAGCAGACGACCGAGGAGAGCTCGGGCACGCCTTTCTGGGCGGCGCTCGACGGTCCGGACGACCTGCGGGTCCAGTTCCTGACCGCCGGTCATCTGACGTTCTCCGACGGCTGCACGCTCGTGCCGGGCACCTTCCAGGACGACGGCTGTGGCCCCGAGTTCCTCGACTCGGAGCTCGCCCACCAATTCATCAACGCGTACGCCATGGCGTATGCCCGCAAGCACCTCTGGGGAGACACGGAGTACGACGACCTCCTGGGCGGAGAGCGTTCCCTTCACCCCGACATCGAGCTTTTGCGACACGATGACTGACTCCACCACAGGTGTTCCACCGGCCCTTGAGGCGCTGGTCGACCGGGCGATGAAGCGCCGCGATGAGCGGCTCGGTCAGCTCACACCGGATGATCTGGCCACCCTCGTTGACGAGCTTGCGCTGCCGGACGAGGTCCGGCGGCAGATCCCCGGCGCAGGCTGGGCGGCGCAGAATCGCGGTCGTGCCGCGCTGGAGAAGAAGGCGCTGGACGAAGCCATCGAGCAGGGCTGCGCCGCCGCCGCCCTGCTCCCCGGCGAGCTTGCGCCTCTGGAACTTGTGGCGGAGGCGTACCGGCTGCGCTGGGCCTCGTCAGGCCTGGACTGGGACCGCGATCAGGCCCGCCGGACGGCGGAGGCCGCCATCCGCGTCGATCCTTCCAGCGCGGTCGCCAAAGCGGTGCTCGCGCACCTCAGCACCGGGCGCAGGGCGCAGTCGAGCGGCGGGTCGGGCGCGCTGGTCTGGGTCATCGCCGCGGTCGGCATCGTGTTGGGCCTCGGGTGTGTGCTCGCCGTGGTCAGCGTCTTCGTCGCGCGCGTCTCCCCCACTGAGCCCAGCATCGTCATCAGCGAGCCCATCGACGGGTACGACGCGCCGAAGTTGGCGCGGGAACGCGACCGGACTCTGCCGGTGGAAGGATCGGCGAAGGGACTCACGTTCGACATCCGTCTGAGCGAGCTGAACAACTACGACGACGTCAGCTGGTACAAGATCGCGGGCGTGGTCAAAAACGGCCGGAAAGTAGAGTTCGAAGAGGTCGAGTTCGCGGTGGAGCTGCTGGACGAGGACGGCGAGCTCGTCAACAGCGCGGAGGCGAGTGCACCGGACACGAGCTACTCGGGAAATCCAGTGCGCATTGGCGACTTTGTGGAGTTCAACAAGCTGATCAGGACCAACAGCCGCCCGCGCAAGGTTCGGCTGAGCGCCTTTGTCTTCAAAAAGGAGGTGCCGTCCGCCGGGGAGTACCCTCCGAGCAAGCCGGTCGAGCTGCGCGGCACGGCGCCGTCGAAGCTCTCGGTCAAGGTCCGGAAGGTGACCGACCGGGAGAAGACTATCCTGGTCAAACAGAAGGGTGAGCGTTTTCACACCGTCGTACTCGAGATCGAGAACGAAGGTGGCGCGCCGGTTCGGTTGCTGAAACTATGGGCGGTCTACACGGACGCGGATGGCAAGGAAGTCCTCAAGGATGACTTCTACGCCGTGTCCACAAGTGACCCGCCCCTGCTGCCGGGGGACGTTCGTATCGCCTACCACATCGAGACGGTGCCGCCGTCCGTGGTCGGGTGGCACGTCCAGGTGGCGAGCGCAGAATGATGGGGCACCCCCGCGGGGTGAGGAGGACGATCGTGCGTTGGATTGGAATTGCAGGGGTGGCCGTTGGGCTCGCCGGACTTGTCGCGTGTGTGCAACCGAAGGACGGGGGCGCACCGGAAGTCGAGGGCCAGTCGCAGGCCATCATCAATGGCCAGCTCGACACCACGCACGACGCGGTCGTGGCGATTTTTGGCAACGGCTCGGCCTGCTCCGGGACGATCGTTCAGACCGACCCTGAGAACGGGATCGGCTGGGCGCTGACCGCGGCGCATTGTGTGGATGATCCACCGCAGGTGGTGGTCCAGGCCGACGACTACGATTCGCGCAACCAGATCCAGTACCGGGTGATCGACGCTGTGGCCCATCCGGCCTACGACGCGCGCCGGTCCAGCTACGACTTTGCGGTCGTGCGTTTTGCCGGCGCCTCCAACAACACCCCGGTCATCTCGGTGGCGACCAGCGCGGATGGTCTGGGCCGCGGCTCGGCCGTGACCAGCGTCGGGTACGGTCGCACGACGCCGTCTGACCGCAACGGTGGCGCCAACAGCCAGCGGCGCAGCTATGACGCCACGCTCAGCGGTGCCGACGACCTGTTCCTCACCTACTCACTGGCCAACGGCGGCATCTGCTCCGGCGACTCCGGCGGCCCCGTGCTGGCGGTGGTCAGCGGTCGGCAGCGGGTGGTAGGTGTCCACTCGAGCGTGACCGACGAGTGCCGTGGCACCGGGTTCAATGGCCGCGTCTCTGGCGTCTACACCACGTGGCTGCGCGGCGTCCTTGCCGGCCGTGTCGAGCAGTCCTGCGAGCTGTGCCAGCAGGTCGCCCAGTCTGGAGATGGTGCGTGCACGGGCACGATCGAGGCTTGCTACAGCTCGCGCGAGTGCAGCGCGTTCGTGGAGTGTTTCCAGAACTGCAACACCGAGGCCTGCTCCCAGCAATGCTTCAGCGACCACCGGCAGGGCGTGCGCGAGTACCAGGCCATCTTTGACTGCCTGTGTGAGGACGCGTGCGCCGACATCTGTGAGGGCGATGAGATGTGTCCGGAGGGCCCCGCCTGCGGCCTCAGTTTCGCGGACGAGTGCGGCACCTGCGCCGACAACGCCTGCTGCGCCGTCTCCGAGGCGTGCTCGGAGAACGACACTTGCCTGGACTGCATCTCGGGACAAGGAGACGCCACGACGTGCCGGAACAACGCCGTGTTCAACAATTTCATCGGCTGTCTGGAGGACAGCTGTGGTGAGGAGTGCGGGCTGGTCAACGAGTGCGGTTTCACGGCGGAGGGCGAGTGCGGAACCTGCCTGGCTGGCCCGTGCTGCGACCGGGGCGCCGCCTGCGAAGGCGACGAGGATTGCACCGCGTGCATCATAGGTGAGGGCGAGAACTGCGAGGACAACACCGAGTTCGGGAACCTCCTGGACTGCCTGGAGTCTTGCGACGGCGACCCGTGCGGCCTGGGTGATCCGCCCGCGAACAACGGGGCGAACAACGGGGCAAACAACGGGGCGAACAACGGCGCGAACAACGGCGGCGCCAACAACGGCGGCGCCAACAACGGCGGCAACAACGGCGGCAACAACGGCGGTGCCAACAACGGCGGCGCCAACAACGGCGGCAACAACGGTGGCGCCAACAACGGCGCCAACAATGGCGCTGGCAACAACGGTGGTGGCAGCGGCAACAACGGCGGGTTCACCGACGACGGCTTTGTGGACGGTGGGTCGGCGGGCTCCGCGGCCTGTACCACCCCGACCACCGCCGCCCCATCGGCCGCGCCGGGGATTGTGTTGGCCCTGATCACCGCCGGTCTCTGGCTGCGCCGCTGACCCCGGCGCGCCCTGGACCGCTACTCGCAGAGGTCCGTGGCCGGCATGGCTACCGCCACGTAGCCATAGTTCCAACCGTCGTCGTCGTGGCCGCTCTCAAATGCGCGCGTCGCATGAACGAGCAGGTCGTAGCCGTCGGGCAGCTGCATCCGCGCCCACTGGCCCCCAAACAGCACAAACTCATCGCTGTCCGTGCGAAACTGGAGGGGGACGTGGTGTCCGTCCGCGTCCTGCTGCGGTGAGCAGCGGTTCCGAAGCAGCTCCACGCGCCAGGGCACGGCGCCCGAGGCGTGCAGGTTGGACAGGCCCTCGTCCGTGGCCAGCAGGATGCCGCGGTCGTTGCGGACCACGAGGCCCGCCAAGGTTCCAACGAACGCCTGGTCCAGGTTCACCTGCACGGTGAGAGGCCCCGGCCCAAACTTGGGCAACCGCAGCCCGGCCGGCATGGCGAGGAACGTCAGGCGCCACAGCCCGTCCTCGCCTTCGATCTCAACA
>CALBXO010000565.1 GCA_937890335.1 uncultured Pseudomonadota bacterium
TGTGACGCGGGGGTTGACCTGCGGTGAGCGTGTGCTAACTTCCGTGTGAATGGCGATTCATTCACTACGCACCAAGCCGGATTGAACGAGGAAAAATGGCTGACCATATCGTCAACAAGCGCGACATCGAATTTGTCCTTTACGAGCTCAACGACCTCCTCGCGCTGACCAAGCACGAGAAGTACGAGGGGATGACCCGCGAGGACTTCGACATCATCACCGACGAGGCGATCAAGCTCTGCAAGGAGAAGCTCGCCCCCCTCAACCAGGCGGCGGACGCCGAGGGATGTCGGCTCGAGGACGGACAGGTCTACGTGCCGGAGAGCTTCAAGCAGGCCTACGCCGACTACGGCGCCGGCGGCTGGATCGCCATGTCGCACAACCCGGACCTCGGCGGCATGGGCCTGCCTGTGCCGCTGGCCATCATGATGGCCGAGATCTCCATCGGCGCGTGCGGGTCTTTCATGTTCTACCCCGGCCTCACGGTCGCCGCCGGACACCTCGTGGAGAACTTCGCGAACGCGGAGCTGCGGGACCTGGTGGTGCCGAAGATGTACTCGGGCGAGTGGACCGGCACGATGTGCCTGACCGAGCCGCAGGCTGGCACCGCGGTCGGCGATGTCGCCACCACCGCCGTGGCGATCGAGGGCACGAACGAGTACAAGATCAAGGGCAATAAGATCTTCATCTCAGCGGGCGACCACCAGCTCACGGACAACGTCCTCCACCTCGTGTTGGCGCGCCTGCCGGGCGATCCGCCGGGCACCAAGGGCATCAGCCTCTTCCTCGTCCCGAAGTACCGCTTCGACGGCACGGGCAAGCTCGGCGAGCGCAACGACGTCACCATCACGGGAATCGAGCACAAGATGGGGATCAACGCGTCCTCCACCTGCTCGCTGTCCTTTGGAGACCAGGACGACTGCCGCGGCTACCTCATCGGCAAGCCCCGCAAGGGCATCGTCTACATGTTCCAGATGATGAACGAGGCGCGCATCACCTGCGGCATCCAAGGCCTGGCCTTGGGCGGCTGCGCCTACCGCCTGGCCCTCGAGTACACCAAAGAGCGGGTCCAGGGCCCGAAGATGACCGAGCGGGACCCGTCGGCCCCCAACGTGAAGATCATCGAGCACCCCGATGTGCGCCGCAACCTGATGCTCTGCCGGGCGTACACGGAGGGCATGCGCGCCCTCCTCTACCGGGCGGCCATCCACGCGGACACCTCGCACACGCACCCGGACCCCGAGGTTCGCGAGCGCGCCAACGACATGATGGAGCTGCTCACACCCATCGCCAAGGCGTGGTGCACGGACATCGGCTTCAAGGTCACGGAGCTGGCCATCCAGCTGCACGGTGGGTACGGCTACATCAAAGAATATGCCGTCGAGCAATACATGCGCGACGTGAAGATCGCCTCCATTTACGAGGGCACCAACGGCATCCAGGCGCTGGACCTGCTCGGCCGCAAGATGCGCCTCAAGAAGGGCGGCGTCTTCCTGATGTGGCTCCAGGACATCAACGAATTCCTCCAGGCGAACGCCGAGCACGCCACCCTCGCGGCGGAGATCTCCGCCATCGACAAAGCCAAGAACGCCGTCGCTGAGTGCGCGTTCAACTTCACCATGATGGGCAAAGCCGACCCCGAGGCCGCGATTCTCGGCGCAACACCGTTCCTCGAGGCGTTTGGCTACGTCGAGGTCGGCCGCCTGTTGGTGGAGTCAGCCGTCGTGGCGCAGCCCAAACTCGACGCGATCTTTGCAAGGGAGGGCGCCACGGACGACGAAGCCAGACGGCAAGTGGTCATCGACAACCCGGAAGCCCGTTTCTACGACAGCAAGATCAAGACGGCCCGCTTCTTCGCGGCCAACCTCGCGCCCAAGGCGGTCTTCCTCGCGAAGACGATCAAGACGGGCGATCGCTCCGCGCTCGACATCGTATTCTGATCCCGATTTGCTACTTCCGGCGCGCACGGTACCTTCGACGGCGCGCTCCGGAGGACCGTTGAAACCAGCCCCGATTCCCGAAAATGACGCCGATCGCCTTCGCGCACTGAGGCGCTATCGGGTCCTCGACACCGCCTCCGAATCCCCCTTCGACGACCTCGTCGCCATCGCCGCACACATCCTGGACGTCCCGATCGCGCTGGTCTCGCTCATCGATGTCGATCGGCAGTGGTTCAAGGCTCGCTACGGGCTCGACGCGCCCGAAACCGGGCGGGACATCAGCTTCTGCGGCCACGCCGTGGCCAGCGGCGAGCTGCTCGTGGTGCCGGACGCGACAAAGGACCCGCGATTTGCCGACAACCCGCTGGTCACGGGTGCCCCACACGTCACCTTCTACGCCGGCGCCCCGCTGACCACCCCCGACGGCTTCGCGCTCGGAACGCTGTGCGCGATCGACACTCGCCCGAGGCAGGTAACCAAGGGCCAGCTCGACGCCCTGGCCGCCCTCTCCCGCCAGACCATTCAATTGTTGGAGTACCGCCGACAGCGGTTCGAGTCGGAGCTCAGACAGCGCATGCTGGAGGCGTCACCCGCGCTCGCGGCGGTGCTGACGCTGGAGGGGCACCCCATCGAGTTTGACAGTCACTGGACGCAACTGCTCGGCCGAACCGAAAAATCCCTGGCGGGGACGGCCATCGAAGACGTCGTTCATCCGGACGATCTCGGCCGCGTGCTCTCGACCCTCACGGAGCTTCGGGAGACCGGCAGACCTGCCGCCATCGAGACCCGTTTCCGCTGCGGCGACGGCAGCTACCGCAGCTTGTTGCTCGCAGCGGCGCCCGACCTCGCCCAGGAGCGCCTCTACCTTTGCGGCGTCGACGTGACCGACAGGTCCAAGCTGCGCGAGATGCAGGACGGATTCGTCTCGGTCGTCTCGCACGAGCTGCGAACGCCACTGACCTCCATCTTCGGCGCGTTGTCCCTGCTGGACGCGGGTGTGGTGGGCGAGTTGCCCGGCGAGGCGGCTGGCCTCATCCACATCGCCCGGGGAAACTGCGAACGGCTGATCCGACTGGTGAACGACATCCTGGACGTCGAGCGCATTCGCGCGGGCCACACACAGATGCAGCTCGCGGATACATCGTTGGACGACCTGGTCCGTCAGTGCGCCGACGAGGCGCGCGGATTCGCTTCCGGATTTGGGGTGACCATTGTCCTCGAGCGCGTCGACGCCGTGACCGGCTCGGTCGACCGCGATCGCGTGCTTCAGGCCATGACCAACCTCCTGTCCAACGCATCCAAGTTTTCACCGGCGGGGGCGCAGGTCAGCGTGAAGGCCTTCGCGAACGACGCCCTGTGGCGGGTTGAGATCCAGGATCGGGGTCCCGGCTTGAAAGACGAGGACCGCGCGAGGGTCTTCGAGCGCTTTGTACAGGCTGAGAGTGGCGACGCCCGCCCCCACTCGGGGACCGGACTCGGGCTCGCCATTACGAAGGCGATCATTGGTGAGCACCACGGCACCATCGGGGTGGACTCGGTTTTGGGGCAAGGCTGTACCTTCTGGTTCGAGATCCCACTCCACCACGAGTGACCGCCCCTCGCGCAGCTCTCGAGGGTGGCCGCGCCAAAACCGTCGCCGCCCAGTGCTTCCCGCCCGTGCCCCCCTGTGACTATACTGTGAACAGGTTGTCATCTGGGGAGTTCGAATGACGGAGACCACCGAGGTCACGGGCACGCCGCGGGCGGAACCGACTGCCGGCCAGTCGGGACGCGCCGTGGGGCTGATGCAGCGCATCGCCCACGCGCAGGACGAAGAGGAGTACCGCGAGCTTCGCGATCAGCTCTGCGCCATGGGCGACACCGCCATCCCCGCGATGCGGGAGGCATTGGCCAGCGCCAACACCCGTCAGCGAATGGCCGCAGCCTGCAACCTGGGCCGCCTCGGTGACTACGCCTCCATTCCGGATCTGATTGGACTGCTCGGCGACCCCATCGGCCGCGTCCGCGAGATGGCGCTGTTTGGACTCGGCGTTCTGGGCCGCGCCCAGGCCGTCGGACCGGTGTTGAGCTGCCTGGGCGACCACGACCCGGACGTGCGCGTCCGCACCCTGATTGCCCTGCGTGACCTCCGCTACAAACAGCTGAAGTCGGTCCTGGTCAAATGCATGCGCGACGACGCCTACGGCGTCCGCGAGCAAGCGTTGAGCTTCCTGCGCACCGAACCATGCGCCACGGCGCTGCCCGTCGTGCTCCTGGCTCTACTGGAGCCCGAGTACAAGATGCAGACCATGGCGGAGGCGGCGCTCGACCGCGTCGTGCCGCTCGCGGAAACCGACGGGTTCCCAGGTCTCGCGGACCAGCTGACGCCGCGCCAGGTCCGGCTGGTGATGAACTACCTGGAGTCGCGCAACCTCCAACACGTCTGGCCCTCCATGTACGGCCAGCTCTCTGGGCTACTGGGTTCTCCGGCTTCCGATCGCGGTCTGGATCGCTACGGGCGTATTCTGACCGGGGAGGAGGAGCTTGAGTTCCTCGATCACGCGTTCCTGCGCGACGACACCGTGGACCTCCTGCTGGACCACTACTGTGAGGCGAACACCGGCCGGTCGGTCCTGCTGGTGGGTCCCGCGGGAAGCGGCAAGACGAGCATCGTCCACGAGTTCGTGCGCAGGCTCGCCGCGTCCAGCAACGACGTGACCGTGCTGGAGACCAACACCTCCGAGCTCATGACCGGTACCCGGTACCTGGGCGAGTGGGAGACCAAGCTCAAAGACATGACCGACGCGATCCTGCGGCATCCAACGCCGGTGGTCGTCTACATGAAGAACCCCAACGATCTCCTCGGTGCGGGCGCGCACAGCAAGAGCGACGAGAGCTTTGCGGATTTCTTCAAGCCGTATCTCGAGCGCGGCGACCTGCGCATGCTGGCGGAGACCACGCCCGACATGCTCAAGGGCGGCCTCTCCCGCGATCCGGGCTTCCTGCGCCTTTTTCAGCAGATACGCGTCGAGAAGATGTCCCGCACGGACACAACGGAGGTGCTCGAGAAGCGGCTGCCCCACCTGCAGGGGCGTGGCAAACGCCCTGTGCAGGCGGACTGGCAGACCCTGGAACACATCACGGATCTGGCGCGGTCCTTCTACACGCGATCCGACGCACCAGGCCGCGCCTGCGACCTGATGGACGCCGTGGTGGAGCACATCGGCCGCGAGCAGCACAAGCTCCTGCCCCCCGAAGCGCCACTCAAGATTCAGATCCCCGACGTACCGCGCGCGCTGGCAAAAACCACCGGCATCGACCTCACGCTGCTCGACGACGAGCTCATGCTGGACCTGGACGCATGGTCCGCCTGGTTCTCGGAGCGCCTCGTCGCCCAGCAGGCGTCCATCAACGCCATCGTGGACCGCGTCGCCCTCGTCAAGGCCGGCCTTCGTGACCCCGACAAGCCGCTCGGGACCATGTTCCTCGTCGGCCCCACCGGCGTCGGGAAGACCTACTTCGCCCGGCTCGTCGCCGAGCGCCTTTTTGGCGACGCCGACAGAATGGTGCGTTTTGATCTGAGCGAGTTCCAGGGGCGCTACGCTGTGGACAAGCTCGTGGGCGTACCCCACGACCGCGACCGCGAGGGACTGCTGACCGAGGCCATCCACCAGCAGCCCTATTGTGTGCTGCTCCTCGACGAGTTTGAGAAGGCCGACGCCGAGGTCCACCACCTGTTCCTGCAGGTGCTCGATGAGGGCCGGCTGACCGATGCGCGCGGCAAGACCGCAGACTTCCGGCAGGCGCTCATCCTGATGACGAGCAACCTCGGCGCGTCGCGCATGGGCACGACACCCGTGGGATTTGGCGGCAAAGACAGCAGCCTGGATGGGCACATTCGCAGCAAGATGGACGAGGTCTTCCAACCCGAGTTCATCAACCGACTCGACAACGTAGTGGTCTTCCAACCACTGGACGAGACTGCGATTCGACGATTGGTCGACCTGGAGGTCGCCAAACTCGCGGAGCGGCGCGGTTTCCGGCGCCACCAACTCAGCCTTGTCCTCTCCGACGCCGCCGCCGAATACCTGGCCACCGAAGGGTTCTCCGCACGTTTTGGCGCGCGCGAGCTCAAGCGGGTCATCGAGACGCAGCTGCTCACCCATCTGTCGCGGGTGCTCGTCGGGCGGCGGGCGTCCGACCGTCCGGCAATCGCGCGGGTGGACGTCGCTGGCGACGGCCTGACCATCCGCGTCATCGAGGACGATGTACCGGTGAGCCCCGATCCGTCACCCGCGGTCCCGGACGGCGCCCGATCCCTTGGCCGGTTTGGCGCGCCCGAGGCCGTCGAGCCTCGGGGCGGCTCGTGAGTGAGGACGAGATAAACCCGTATTTCGCCGATCCCGAGCCACACCCCAACCCCGCCCTCGGCTGCATCCGGCGCGGCCTGTGCTGCCGCACCAACCCGGGGTGGTTCGCGCCCGGCGAGGTCGAGAAACTCATCGACTGGTGGAACCTCCGCGCCGAAGCCCGCGGTGAACCCACGGTCGAGCCGCGCGAGTTGATTCGCCAGTTTCTCATCATCGACTGGCTGGAGATCGAGGGTGAACGCATCGACGTGTTCGCGCCCGTGAAGCTTGCGCGCGACGGACTGCCCCTGGAGCCGCCCGCCTCCCGCGCAACCGGACTCTACGGCCGACTCAAGGGGCGCTGCGTGTTCTTCGATGACGCCGCGGGTTGCACCATCTACGCCGCGCGCCCGTTTGAGTGCCGCGCCTACGACTGCACAAACCACCCCGACGACAACCCCACCCACAGAAGCATCGCGATGATGTGGAAGGAGGCGGCCGATGAAGAGGCGTGACTTCCTGCAGCTGACCGCGCTGGGCACCCTCGGTCTGACAGCGTGCCCATTGAGCATGGAGCACGGTGTGTGGAACCCCTGCGTGCACCCTCCCAACTACGGTCGGCTTGGTCGCGACCTCATCGCCGCCGCCTTTGACGGTCTGGACCACAGCAAGATCTGGGACGTGCATGCGCACCTGGTCGGCGTGGGGGACGCGGACACCGGGGCCTGGACCAACCCCGACATGGCCAGCGCCGCCCACCCCCTCCAGATGCTGCAGCGTCGGTTCTACATGAACGCCGCGTGCGTCGAGGGCGAAGTCCCGCTGGACTTTGCGTACCTGCGGCGCCTCAACGAGCTGCACGGCGAGCTGCCCCACGGGGCCAAGCTGATGTTGCTGGCCTTTGATGTCTGGCACGACCCGGACGGGACGCGCCGCCAGGAGATGACCACCTTTTACCTGCCCAACGACTACGCGCGGCGCGTGGCGTGGTCGTGGCCCGAGCGCTACGAGTGGATCTGCTCGATCCACCCCTACCGCACCGACTGTGTCGAAGAACTGGACCTGTGCGTCGAGCGCGGCGCCCGCGCCGTGAAATGGTTGGCGCCGGCCATGGGCATCGATCCGGCGAGTCCGGACTGCGACCGGTTCTACGAGCGCTGTGCCCACCATGGAATCCCGATCTTGTCGCACGCGGGCGCAGAACGCGCGGTCGAGTCCCACCTGGAAGACGTGGGCAACCCACTGCGTCTGCGACGCGCCCTCGAGCACGGGGTCCGCGTCATTGTGGCCCATTGCGCGTCCCTCGGGGACGGCGTTGATCTGGACGTCGGGCCCGACGGACCGTCCGTGTCCAACTTCGATCTCTTTGCGCGGCTGATGGACGAGCCGCGCTGGGAGGGCCAATTGGTCGGCGAGATCTCCGCGCTCACCCAGAACAACCGAGCGCCGGCGTTGCGGGCGGTGATCGAGCGCACCGACTGGCACGGACGCCTGCTCAACGGCAGCGACTATCCGCTGCCCGGCGTCTTTCCCATCTTCTCTCCGCGCAACTTCGTCAGCGACGGCCTTCTCACGAGCCGAGAGGCTGCCGGACTGGGCGCAATCCGGGAGTCCAACCCACTCCTCTTCGACTTCGTGCTCAAGCGGCATTTGAGAGTTGGCGACAGCAGATTTGCGGACAGCGTGTTCGAGACCCGCGACTTCTTCGCAGGCTGATCATCGCCGCATTACAGACCGCGCCTCAGCCCTGTGGCTGCGCACCCAAGAAACCGAAAACGGCGCCCTCGAGGGCGCCGTTTTCGTCACTGCCGGTGAGAAGTCACTCGGTCGGGAGGGACTCGTACACGGAGCAGAGCTCCGTCCACGCGTGCGCAGCCTCGGTGGCCTCCGCGATGTCCGCCTGCGGGCAGGACTCGTCGGCGCTCCACTTGACCCACTCCTCACCCATGCCCTTGGCCTCGGCAAACTCGCGGAAGATCTCGAATCCGTCGCCGCCGTCCGCACGGTTCTTGAACGCCACCACTTCGCGGCACTCACCAGTCACCGGGTCCTCCGCCATCATCCGGTTGTACTCCATGACGAGGTCGTACATGACGCCGGTCGAGGAGTTCCAGCAACAGGTCTTGGACTTGTTGTACTCGAGCTCGACGAAGACATAGTCCTCCAGGCGCCGGTACTCGCGGTCCATCTCCAGCTGGGTGCGCCCGAGCTCCTCACCGACCTCGTACAGCTCCTTGAACGCATCCTCGCGGCCAATGCGGGCCGAGCAGCTCGCCGGGAACTGGCGCAGGTGCATGCGCTTGCCGTCCACGACCTCCTCGAGCGCCTTGAGCTTCTCGTCCGGGCTCAGCTCAGTCAGGATGGCGTCAAAGCGGGCGATGCGCGCGGCCAGCTCGTCCTTCTTTCGGGAATCCATCCAATCGTCCGCCGAAGTCGCCGGGACAATATTCGTCCACTGTCCGCCCACGTTCGCCGCGGTCCGCCAGCGCTTCATGCCACCCCGGAAGTCCTCGTAACCCGGACCACCCATCATATTGTTCGTCAGGTACCTCTTGGAGCCCGCCGAGTTGTCCCAGCGCGGCTGCCGGCGCGGCATGGAGCCACTGGCAAGCTCAATCTCAAAGGTGGGGACCGTCTCACCGTCAAGCTCGATGGTACCGAGGTCGGTGCGCTGGAGAACCACCAGCGTATGCCCGATGCCGTTGGCCTGCCACCGCTCCAGCAACACGTCGCCCGGCCGCGTCGCCTCAGCCTTGACGTTGAACGTCTGCGCCGAGTCCACCAGGTTCACGGAGCCAAAGTAGGTCAGCGTGATGAGCATGAAGTAGCCCACGCGCTTGTTCAGGAAGATCTCGTCGAAGTACGCGCCGGCGTGAGCGTCCGGTCCGATCATCGGCTGGGCGTCGTCGAACGATCCGACAATCTTCCGAGACCGAAGCTTGGCGTCGCTGGGCCACTCGATCTCGCCGGCGCGGAACGCATCAGCCTTGCTGGAGTGGTCTTGGTACGACGAGCGGAAACGAGGCATTGAACCGTAGCGCCCCGCGGCGGTGCGGATCCCCATGTGGCCGAAGTAGAGCCGGTTGCCCTGGCGGTCGCGCGCCTCCAGGAAGAACGGCAGCTCGTACCAGCTCGCGAACGTGATCCGCAGGAACATCGCGACCTCGGCACACTCCAGCGCCGGCGAGTCCAGCGTCTTGCCCCACGGCGTGGTCAGCGACATCGTCTTGCCCCAGCTGTGCGCGTCCACCTTCTCAAGGCTCTCGACCCAGCGGCTGTACTTCTCGTCCCAGTTCAGACCGCTGTCCTCGCCCCAGGCCATGCCCGCCTTGCGCGCGGCCGGGGTGTCCGTGTCATCCCACGCATTGCTGACCTTCCAGACCTGAAGGTTGGTGTTGTCAGCGCTGACGGCGAGACCACGGCGACCCGTCAGGGCGTCGGCTTTGCCGGCGCTCTCCTGCCAACCGGTGTCGCCCAGACTGGGCTTGCCATTCTCGTCCACATCCCCGGCTTCTACGCCAAACTCGTCTGCGGGCTCAGCGGTCTCCTCACCACCACACCCCAACGGAATCGCGAGCAGCCCAACCAACGAAAAGCCAATTACCAAATTGCGAAGCATCGTTCTTCCTCCAGCCCATGCCGTGACGACTCCCACTAGTACAAGGTGTGTGCCAACATAGCGAGCCCGACGAACAGGAGATCGTGGCATTGCCGCCCCACCGAGTGGCTACTACATTGGCCACTACCCGACAAGCCAAAGGGGGTCAGTCGACCCCCGTTGCAAATCCAGACGCGAGCGGCGATGTTCTCTCTCCATGCGCGCGCACACGAAGACCCTCCCAGGCTCGCCCTCGGCCAGGGCCAGGGCGCGCCGTCACCCCTTGAGGAACGCACGTGAAGCGCGACGACCTGTTTGACTGGCTCGACACCTACCTGGACGTGGCAAGATTCCGAGACTACTCGCCGATCGGGCTCCAGGTAGAGGGCGCCGCAGAGGTCAGCAAGGTTGCGCTCGGCGTGTCCGCGCACCGGGGCATCATCGACGAGGCTGCGACCTGGGGTGCCCAGGTATTGCTGGTCCACCACGGCTTTTTCTGGCCGGGCGAGCCGCTCATTCTCAAGGGATTTCGCAAGCGTCGCATCCAGGCGCTGTTCGACGCGGACATGAGTCTCGGCAGCTACCACCTACCGCTCGACGCCCACCCGGTCGTCGGGAACAACGCGCAGCTGGCGGACATCCTGGGAATCCCGACCGACCGCCGGGTGCCGTTCGGCGACGCCAAGGGGGCGGCCATCGGGCTCATCGGAGAGCTGGAGACCGGACGCCCGATCCAGGACCTCCTCGATGCCCTGCGGACAGCCCTGGGGCGGGACGCCCTGACCTTCCTGCACGGTCCCGACCTGGTGCACCGCATCGCCATCGTCTCAGGCGGCGGCGCTGGGTTCTTGGAAGAGGCCGTCGCAGCCGGGGCGCAGCTCTTATTGACGGGGGAGCCGCGCGAGCCCACGATGGCGGAGGCCGCCGAGATGGAGGCCCACTTCGTCGCAGCGGGGCACTACCACACAGAAACCGTTGGGATTCGCGCCCTCGGGGAAGAAATCGCTTCCCGCCACGGGCTCACGTGCCGATTCTTCGACTGGACCAATCCGGTCTGATCTGTCCGACAATAGATCCGTTCGAATACAACCCTCGTTCGTCTGGTTCAACACAGGCAGACTGACGGTCAAAGGAGCATAGATGGCATACATGATGCGGTACGGACGATTCATCATCGCGGGCGTTGCCCTGCTCATCGCATTCGTCCTCAGCATCCAGTTCAGCGACCGGGGCGTCCAGTTTGACGTCGACAACACCGGGAGCAGCGCACTGGCAGGGCCCGAGCCGGAAGGCAGCGGCTACAACCTCGCGCAAGCTGAGATCCTCAACAAGGTCCTCCTCCAGATCAAGGAGAAGTACGTCGACCCGGATCGTGTCGACCCGGCGAGGATGCTGGTCCACGGGCTCGATGAAGTGCAGAAGACCGTGCCTGAGATCGTGGTCACCTTCGACCGCGAGATCGACGCAACCCCGCCTCCCAAGACCGCCACCGTGCAGGTCGACAGCGCCACGAAGACTTTCCGAATCGGAAAGATCGAATCGCTGTGGGAGATGAGCTTCGAGATGAAGAAGATCTTCCGGTTCATTCAGGACAACCTGAAGGAGACCGAGGACCTCAAGTTCAGCCGCGTCGAGTACACGGCCATCAACGGAATGCTCAACACCCTGGACCCCCACTCCGTCCTGCTGTCTCCCGAGGTCTACAAGGAGATGCAGACGCAGACCGGCGGCAAGTTCGGCGGGCTCGGCATTGTCAT
>CALBXO010000566.1 GCA_937890335.1 uncultured Pseudomonadota bacterium
CACCTCCCGCTCGTAGCATCGCCCGCGGAAGACCATGAAACCGTCGCGTACAGCGTCGGCTACGAGCGCCTCCGCCAGGGCCGTCTTCCCCGATCCGGACTCACCGGCCACGAAGACCAGGGACAACCCGCCGGACGCGGCGGATCCCAACGCCTTGTGCATGCGCGCAAGCTCCGCCTCGCGGCCCACGAACAGGCTGGCCGCCTCCCGCTCAGGTCGCCGTTCGTGCCGGCTGGACAGGCCAAGCAGGTTGCGGATCTCATTGATGGACGGGCGCGCCTCGGGCCGTTTGGCCAGGAGGCGGTCAATGATGTCGGTCAACTCGGAGGGCACGTCTCGGACGAGCGTCGCGACGGACGGCGCCGGCATCGTCTGGTGCATCAGCAGTACCCGCACCGCGGCGCCATCAAAGGGCACGGCCCCAGTTACCAGCTCGAAGAGCAGGCAGCCCAGGGAGTAGAGATCGGAGCTCGCGCCCACCTCCTTGCCGGACGCCTGCTCGGGACTGAGGTACGGCACGGTGCCGATCACATGGCCAGCCGACCCCGTCGCATGTTCGAGGTTGGTGTCCTTGACGATGCCAAAGTCCAGCAGTCGCACGTCACCCTGGCGCCCGACCAGGACATTCTCCGGCTTGAGATCCCGGTGGACGATCCCCTGGGTGTGCAGGAACTCCAGCGCGTCCAGGATCTGTGACAGGCAATTGTAGAGCAGGGTGAGATCGCACGCGGGACCGGGACGCGGGTCCTCACCAGGCACGACGGGCGCCATGATGGTTGCCGCGTGGGCCTCAGGATTGGGGTCCAGGACGTCTGTGGGACTGGGTGCGCGCTGGGAGAGCTGGAGGGTGGATCGCACGCCGCGGGGCTCGCGCCCTTTGTCGTCGACGACCACCTGCCAATTGTCCCGGCCTCCCGGCTCGGTTTGGGTGGAAAGCCCGGAGGCAACCTCGTGACCGCCAATCAGCAGCGAGGCCAGGTCGGTGCCATCCACGAGGTCCATCGTGTAGTACCAGACACCGGAGTCCTCATCGCAGGCCAGGTCGTAGAGCTGAACGAGGTTGGGATGGTGGAGGTCGGCGACGACGCGGAACTCGCGCTTGAACCGGCCCACGGACTGGGCGTTGCGGGGCGCCATCGCCTTGAGCGCGACGCGGATACCCCGGACGCGGTCCTGGGCTTCGTAGACGGTACCCATACCGCCCGTGCCAAGCTTCGCGATGATGCGGTAGCGTGCGTTTCCCTGAAACTCGTCCATGACCGGAGGGGCATCATACGGTATGGGTCAAGGAAAGAAAGGCCCCGCGGTGCTGTTCGGGGCAACAACGCCCCCACGGCGGGCTATGGAGACCAATGCACGTACTCATTACCGGAGCGTCGAGCGGACTCGGCGAAGGCATGGCTCGGCACTTTGCCGGCCTGGGCTGGAAACTGACGTTGGCGGCGCGACGGCGCGACCGCCTGGATGCGCTGGCAGCTGAGCTTCAGACAGAGACGTTTGTGCGCGTCACCGACCTGTCCGACCTGGAGCAGTGCGGCCCGTTGATCGATGAATCCCAGGCAGCACTTGGCCCCATCGACATCCTGGTCAACAACGCAGGCATACAATACGTGGAGGCGGCGGCTGGGGTCAGTGACGAGCGGGCCGAGCGTTTGTTCACGGTGGACGTCCTGGCGCCGATGCGGCTTCAGCGACGGGTTCTTCAGGACATGTTGACGCGCAAATCGGGCACGATCGTGAACGTGGCGAGCATGGCTGGCATCATCGCGACGCCGGGCATGTGCCACTACAACGGCGCGAAGGCGGCGCTGGCGTCCTGCAGTGAGAGCCTGCGTGTGGAGCTGCGCAACAGCGGGGTACACGTGGTGACGGTCTACCCCGGCCCCGTCCACAGCGACATGGAGGCGGCCGCTCGCGAGAACTTCGAGCCGTCGGCCGCGGTCCAGCACGTGCCGACCGGAACCGCGGCCGGGCTTGCGCGGTTGATTGAGAAGGCCATCAAGAAACGCAGCGCGCGGGTGGTGTACCCGCGCGTCTACGCCCTGAGCCGCTACTACCGCGTCACGAGCCAGTGGGTCACGGACTTGATGACCCCCCAGCTGCGGCTCCCGCAAGGAGATTGATCACTTTCCGATCTTGATGTTCAGCTTCTTGCCGCCACTACCGAGGTTGATGGTCTTCTTGCCACCGCCCTTGGTCACCTTGATCTTGTCGGAACCGCTCCCGATCGTCACGGTCTTCTTGCCGCCCTTCTTGCTGCCGGTGACCTTGACCGTGTCCTTGCCGTCGGTGACGACGACGGAGTCCCCGTCCCCGTCTCCGCCACCGGTGATGGTGACCGAGTCCTTGCCATCGGTGACGACGACCTTGCCATCGCCGCCGCCCTCGGCGGCGGCGCCATCGTCGCCGCCACCCTCGTCACCGGCCTCTTCGCCGGCCTCGTCGTCGGCCTCGTCGTCGTCGACTTCGGCCTTGGCCTCCACCTCGACGGCCACCGCCTCGTCGTCGTCGTCGTCGCCGGACTTCTCACCCAGCTCAACGTTCAGATCCTCAGTGAACTTGCTCTCCGCATCTCCACAGCAGCAGCCGGAGAGGAAGAGGATTGCGGACAGTGCGATCAAGGCGGACAGGAGAGTGCGTGACATTGTAAAGCCTCCAAAAGGGGGTCGCGACCGACGGGACAGCGTACTGCATATCGGCACGGGTTTGCATGGTTTGAATTCGTTTTCCGTACTAGCCGTTCCGTGAGGAACAGATACCAATCAAACACTGTGACGATCGCCATTGAGATACATTCATCGTTTTCTTTGCATGCGACACATCATGCCGCGGGCGGCGAGACACAGCACCAGGTTCCCCAGGCAACTCTTGCAGTGGGGCGCGTAGTCACGGCAACCTCCAAGCTTCAACCTCGGGAGCCTGCCATGCGAACTGTTTCGACCCTGACCCTCCTGTGTCTGCTCAGCGCAGCGGCCGCGTGCGGCGGGGGCAACGCAAACACCAAGGACACCGATGACGACGGCAACCTGCGCGCCTACGGTCATCTGCTCGGCGAGTCTCGCGTGACAGTCGACGCGCAGGTGCGCGTCCGAGGCGAGGCTGACGCAGAGGGGTGGGTGCCGTACCAGGGTGGTCTCCAGGTGCAGTTCACCGGCGAGAACGCGACGAAGCTGACCCAGCCGGTCCCCGAGGATCTCAACTGCACCGAGGCGGCGATCTGGGCCGGTTTCAAGACGGCGCGGGCTCCAATCCTGCGCGACCACCGATGTATCTGGCCCGATGACGACGTGGTGCATGCGTTGGCGCCCGACGCGGCCGGGGTGCTCGATTTGAACGCCCGCGTCCTGACCGTGCGCGTGGCCAAGTGAGTGACGATCCTGCGATCGGAAAAGAAATCGGGAACATTCGGCTGGTTGAGCAGATCGGCAAGGGCGCGATGGGCATCGTGTACCGTGCCGAACACCTGACTCTCGGCACCCCGTACGCGGTCAAGATTCTGCACGCGCGTTGGGCGACGCGGAGCAGCGTCGTCGAACGCTTCCGCCGGGAGGCGCTCGCGTGCGCGTCTGAAACACCCAAACGTGGTGTTCGTGACGGACTTCGGGTTCAAGAAGGAGCTCGGAATCTACATCGCGATGGAGTACCTGGACGGGCAACCGCTCTCCAAGTTCCTCAAAGGGCGCCGCATCCCGCCGTCCCGCGCGGCTGGAATCGCCATTCAAATCGCAGAGGCGCTCGAGGCCGCGCACCAGCTCGGCATCATCCATCGAGACCTCAAGTCGGAGAACATCGTCCGGGTGGAAGTGCCCGGACGCGAGGACTTTGTGAAGGTCCTGGACTTTGGAATCGCGCAGCTCAAATGGGAGGACGAACAGCTGACCCAGGCCGGCACCGTCCTGGGATCGCCCCACTATATGTCGCCGGAGCAGATCCAGGGGTTCCGCGACCAGATCGGCCCGCAGACCGACGTATACGCGCTCGGCGTGCTGCTCTACGAGATGCTCTCGGGGGCCCTCCCGTTCCGTGCCTCCAAGCCCATCGAGATCTGCCGCAAACATCTCATGGAGATCCCGCCCCGACTCGATGAGGTGGTCCCCGAGCTCGCCGGGACGCCCTACCCGGACATCGTCGCGCAGATGTTGGCCAAAGACCCCAAGGACCGCCCGTCCACGATGCGGCAGCTCGTAGAGATGCTGCGGCCCTCGGAGCGCGCCGAGACGCGCGGTCCAGACCGAGACACTGCCGCGCAGGCGCGGGTCTCGAGGCTGATCTCCGACTCCCAGGGGCCCCTGCGGGAGCTGTTCAAGTCTTTGCCGGAGATTCTGGACCTCGAGGAGGCTCTGCTCCGCGATTGCGTCTGGGGGGTCGTGAGCCGGGACATGCTGGACGCGCCCCTGCGCAGCGAGCGGTTTGACATCGCCATTGCCAACGTCCGGCTGGTCGTCAGCGCCACTCTGGAGCACGGAGCCCTCGAACCGAGCGGACTGTTCCGATCGCTGGGGGAGTTGCTGCGGATCGCCGAACACGCCCGCGCTCGAGAGCTTGTGGCGCGGTTGGCGGAGTTCAAGTCCAACCCGATGTTCCCGGAGCACATCCTCTCGGGCTGGCTGTCCGACCCCAAGGCCAGCGGGACGTGGATGGCGGTTGGGCCCCGCAGCGGCGAGGCCGGCGAGGACAGTCTCGTGGGCATCCTGCGTCAGCCGATCAGCGTGAAATCGGTGAAGAATCTGCTCGGGTACGACGTCAACCCATTCAAGAAGGCGAAGGACGAGTCGTAATCCTTCCGACCCGAGGTCCCGCCCCTCAGAACCGGTAGCGCACCGAGGCCCCCAACGGCGAGAGGGCGACCGACACCGGGTCGTCGTCCCACCCGGCGTAGAAGAACAGGCCTGAACCCACGGCGGAGACCGCGGACAGCCCGAGCATGAGGTAGAAGACCGCGGAGCGGCCGTCCACCCGCGCCGCCACCTGGTCGTACCGCGACCGGTCCCCGCCCGGCGTCGCAGAGATGACCGAAAGCTCATCCAGGTCTTGCTGCAGGTCCACGTAGACCACCGTTGCCGCGATGCCGCTGACGAGACTGACACCTGCGGCGGTCCATCCAGCCACGAACCACCGGTTGATGGGGGTGTCAGCGCCGGTCTCTTCGCCGCCGGCGGTCCGGGCAATGGTAAGGTCCAGCTCCAGCGTCTGCCCCCGCCGGACGACGACCTGTCGCTCGACGGTCTTGCCACCCAGCCGCCCCCCGACGCGCCAGGAGCCGGCGATCACATTGGTGGGCTGCTCGCACCGTATCCGCTTGCCGCCGACATCGATCTGTATCGCCGCCGGAGAGCAGTGCACGATCAGGACGCCGCCGCAGCTCGCCTCGAGCTCGAGCACATACCGATCGCGGGCGCTGAGCACGCGCGACCTCGGTGGCTCCACCACGGCCAGCGAATTGGCGACGCGGTCAAACGCCTCCCGCGCCTCCTGACAATCTCCTGCGAGCTGGTGGACGCGGCCGAGATTGAGCCATGTGACGTTGAGTTCGCCGAGCGCAAGCGAGCTTCGAAGGAGGCGGACCGCGGTGGCGTGATCGCCGGCTGTCGCGGCGTCGAGCGCCTGCGAATTCAGCTCCATCTGGGTGTCGAGCAGCTCTTGCGCGCCGGCGACACCGGATGCGGTCGCGACGACGAGCAACAGCAGGGCTTGGCAGAGGCGAAGGACGGTCATTCCAGGATGCGAAACTTCTTGGGTTGCTCCTTCTTACCACTGTCCGGGCGGGGCGTCAGCTTGCGTGGACGGGGGGCGCGACCCGCTCGGTCGGTGGGGCGAGCCGGCGCCGACTTTTCCAACGTGGCCTTCGGGGTCGCCTCGGGCCGGACCGCCGGGCTGTCGCGCTCGGGGGCCATGAGGACTGGGACTGGCGCAGTGGTGGGTTGGGGCGCCATCTGGAGGCGGACGATCAGCCTCCTGGGACCTGAGGGGTCCACCAGCACACCCGTCGGCTTGAATCCCTCCGCGCGGACGGTCACGCGGCGCGGCGTTCGGTCACCGGGAGCGAACACGATGCTGGCGCTCCCAATCCCGAGCGAGTTCTCCCCTTGCTGGAACTCGGCCGTGACGGGTTCGGCGACGATCGAGATCACCCTGTCGGGGACGCGAGCCGGGGCCTGCGGAGCCGAGAGCGCCGGCGATGCTTGCGGCGGTTCAGCGATCGCCGCGTCCGGGTCGGCGGCGACGAAGAACAGGCCGACCGCCATCACGCCCAGCGCGGCGACAAACAGCACGCCTGCGGCCATGGCCACGGCGGTGGCGAGGGCGGGTGGTCTGGGCGTCTCCACCGCAACCATGAACGGTGTCGGGTCCGTGGGTCGGACGCGGGACACCTGCGTCGCCGTCCCCGTGGCCATCGCGGGACGCGCCACCTTCGTCACCGCCGACTCGTCCAGTGGAACCACCCCGGGCACAATCCATGGTTCCGGCGTGAGCGTCGGCAGTTTGCCGGCCGCCACGGTACGTGAATGGTCTTCCCCGCCCACAGGCTCCGACACGTCGTGGGCACCGGTGTCCGCCAGGAGCATGCCGGAGCTCTGGCGCGAGCTGGAGTCGCTGGGACGACGACGAATCTGCGCACCGTCCGAGAAAACGGGTACGCCGCTGGGATCCACCTTCTTGAGTGCGCGTCGGAACGCAGTGGCGTTGGGGTAGCGATCTGCGGGTTCGACGGCCAGCGCACGGCGCAGGACTGGACCCAGCTCGGAGTCCCAAAGCCTGGCGGGAATCTGCACCTCCCCGCGGCGCGCGGCCTGCAGGAGGTCCGCGGTCCTGTCGCCCGGGTTTGCCGGCTCGCCGTAGATCATCTCCGCGAGCACCAGGCCCATCTGGTACACGTCCAGGGCGGGCGTCACCACGCTGAAGCGCAGGTATTCCGGCGCAAGGTAGCGGGCGGTTCCGACGCGCGTATGAACCTGGGTGAGAGTCTTCTGGTCCTCGTCCTGAAGGTGTGCGACGCCAAAGTCGATGAGCTTGAACTCCTCGTCCTCGGCGCCGGGGTTGGTCAGCAGGATGTTCGCGGGCTTGATGTCGCGGTGCACGATGCCGATGTCGTGGGCCTTGCCCAGTGCCGCCAATGTGCGTTGGAAACGCGGCAGGACACGGGCTGGGTGCATGGGCCCAAAGTCGTCGAGTTCGTTGGACAGGCTGTGCCCGTTGACGCGCTGCATGACGATGTAGGGGCGACCGTCTTCCAGGAAATCCACATCGTAGATGGCCACGACGTTCGGGTGCTCAATGCTCGCGGCT
>CALBXO010000567.1 GCA_937890335.1 uncultured Pseudomonadota bacterium
CGGACACCTACATCCTGCCGCCCATGGCGAACGCGCTGAGTTTGTCCTGGGGGCTGGACCTGGCGGGGCCCGCGCTGGACGCCGACCATCCCGTGGCCGGCCAGTTCACGTCCCTGACCGAGCTGCTCGACCTGGCGGGGAGGCGGCACATCGACCTGCCCGCGGACGGCAATCTGGCCGTACCGGGCTACGAACCGGTGACCGGCGTCGTGGTCCAGCACCTTGAGGACGGGATTGAAGATGGCCACGAGGTGTTCTTCCAGCTCCCCGCCCCAAAGCGCCAGTACCGCTGCTTTCTCGAGGGCCTGCGCACCTCGACCCCTACGGTGTCGATCGGTGACTCGAGCCCGTGTCCGAGCGGCGACTGACCACGCCGCGGATGCGCAACGAGGGCTTCCGGCCCCCATTTTTCGACAACGGCGCGCAGTCGCGGTGTACTCTGGATGCGGGCGCACGCTCGCCCTCATCGAGACGCGACGCATGGAAGACCTGGTCAAGACTGAATCCATCCCCGCTCCTGTCGATTCCGTGTGGGCGGCTTGGACGACCGTGGGTGGCGCCCGCGGCTTCTTCGCGCCCGACGCCCACATCGAAGCGGCGCCCGGCGGCGCGTACGAGCTGTACTTCGCGCTCGATTTGCCCGAGGGCCAGCGCGGCAGCGAGGGCTGCAAGGTGCTGGCGCTGGACCACGGCCGGCGGCTGGAATTCTCCTGGAACTTTCCCCCGAGCCTGCCCGGCATTCGGGGGTGTCACACGCGCGTGATCGTCCTCTTGCGCGAGGACGACGGCGAGACCGCCGTGACTCTGCGGCACACAGGTTTTGAAGAGGGTGAGGAGTGGGAACAGGGACGCGCCTATTTTGACCGCGCCTGGTCCGTGGTGCTGGGACGCCTCCGCGATCGATTCGATCGCGGCCCCGTCGACTGGGACGCCATCTGATCGCGGCCGCCGGGCGCGCGTCAACGCCGCCGGTCTTGCAGTGTGAGTTGGCGTGGGGCGCGGAACGCCTTACATTCTTTCCTGCCTGGATGAAGCCAAATCTGGGGGCGCTAAGCCCACCCCATCTGCATTGTGTGACATGATCCAACGAGTCTTTCCCGCGCTGCTGGTCTGCGCCGCTCTCCTCGCACCGGCCACGGCTGGCGCGACCATCGCCGTCAAACTCGACATCGACGCTCTCTCCACCGCCGCGGACACCATCGTCCTCGGGCGGGTGGAGTCCAAGGCGTCCCGGTGGGAAGGGCAGCGGATTGTCACCGACTACGCGGTCAAGGTGGCCATGCCCGTCCTGGGCGGCCCGGACGCAGGGTCGATGCTCACCGTGCAGACGCTGGGTGGACGGGTGGACGACCTGGCGCAGCGGGTCCACGGGACGCCCGGGTTTGTCGTTGGAGAGGACGTCCTCCTGTTTCTCCAGACCGTGAAGGCGCCGGGACCCTTGCGGGTCGTGGGCATGGCGCAGGGCCGCTTCAAGATTGAGCGCGACGCGCAGGGCGCGGTCTGGGCGACCCAGGATTTGACCGGGCTCGGCCTCGCCGAGGTCGTCGATGTGGACGCACGTGGCAAGAAGGCGACGAAGCTTCTGGAGCACCCGGCGCCGCTGCGGCTGCCGCTCGGCGCGCTGCTCGGGCAGGTGGGTGTCAGCCTCGGGAAGGTGGACGCCAAGCTGAGGCCCGAGGTCACCGCACGCTTGGGGCAGAAGCTCGACGTGGCCTACGACTTTGCCGTCGAGCTCGGTGAGGTACGAAAGTGACCGGTAGCGTCGCGCGTCCCCTCGCGCTCGCCGTCGGCGTGCTGCTTGTGTTGTCGGCGCAGCCGGCGTCGGCCTTTGTGCGGACGATGACCTGCACCTCCGCGGGGGATTTCGCCTGCCAGGCCGGGGAGTCGCCCAAACCCATCGAGTGGCCCGGCGGCTGTGTTCGCTGGCACCTCAACGAGGGCGGGTATAGCAAACTGAACTTCGATCGCATCGACACAGCGACGCAGGCGGGGTTCTCCGTCTGGAGCGCACCGACGTGCGGCGGCTTCGTCTTTGACTATGCGGGGCTCACCAACGACCAGAACGTTGGGTTCCAGCAGGGCGGCACCAACGCCAACATCGTGGTCTTCCGCGAGTCCACCTGGCCCCACCCCTCCGGCATTCTCGCGCTCACGAGCGTGACGTACGCGCCCAGCGACGGCGAGATTGTCGACGCGGATATGGAGCTCAACGGGCGCGACTACACCTTCACCGTGGCGGCCACGGGTGGGCGCATCGATTTGCAGAACACCGTCGCCCACGAGGCGGGCCACGTGCTCGGGCTCGATCACACACCGGTGCAGACGGCGACGATGTTCGCGACGGCGCCCGAGGGGGAGATTGCCAAGCGCGAGCTCGACGCGGACGATGTTCTTGGACTCTGTGACGCCTATCCCGCTGGCCTGTCGCAATCGTGTGTGGGAGGGCCAACGGGCTACTTCGATGCCGGCGCGCAACCGCCGCAGACCGCGCCGTCCGGCTCGTCCTGCTCGACGGTGACGCCCTCCGGGGCCGTGCCGATTCTCCTTGTCTTGCTGGCGCTCGCCGGGCTCGCCGTCCACAGGCGACGCGTCGCATTGCGAGCGCTGGTCCCCTTGGTGGCGCTGACGGCGGCCGTATTCACGGCGCAGCCCGCGGACGCCTTTGTGCGCACGATGACCTGCACGTCCTCAGGCGCGAATGTGTGCGAGGCCGGCGAGCAGGCAAAACCGATCTTTTGGCCGGTCGGCTGCGTGACGTACCACATCCAGGAGACCGGGCCCTCGGACACAGACAATGCCCGCGCGTTCGATCTCATCGAGGCCGGATTTGCCGCCTGGAACGAGCCGGACTGCAGCTACCTGACGCTCATCAATGGTGGTTTCACCAACGAGGACCGCGTCGGCTACAACCCGTTCACAGGCGCCGAGGGCAACGCGAATGTCCTCCTGTTTCGGGACACAGGGTGGGAACACCAGGCGGGGGTCGTGGCGTTGACGAGCGTGACCTACCAGCCGAGCGATGGCGCCATCACCGACGCGGACATCGAGTTCAACGGTGAGGACTATCGCCTCACGACGACCAACGACCCGCTGCGGGTCCTCATCGACATCGGCAACACGGCGACCCACGAGGCGGGTCATTTCCTCGGACTCGACCACACGCCCGTCGCGGACGCCACCATGTTCGCCACCGCGCCGAGCGGCGAGACCCAGAAGCGCACCCTGGAGCAGGACGACATTGATGGACTCTGCGCCTCCTACCCAAAACAACAGGACTCGGGCAGCACCGCGTGCCTCGGTGCGCCGCCGGGATTCTTTGAGCGCCCTGAGCTCGGCCCGCAGGACGGGCGTCCGCCGGCCCAGGCGCTCGGCGCCTGCAACTGCGATGTACACCGGGGTACGCGCCGAGGCGGGTTCGGTGCGCTCATCCTCGCCGTGGGCGCTGTGGGCAGCGTCGCGCTGCGCCGGCATGTGGCCGGCTGAACCATGAATACTCTGCTCGTGGCCATGGCCGCGACCGCTCTGCACGCCGCCCCGGCAGCGGCTGTCCCCGATGTCGCCGTGCATGGGCCGGCGGGGTCCGTCCTCACCGTGGTTGTGGACTCCGAGGCTCTGCGCGCGTCCCCCCACCGCCGTCACTACCAACTGCTCGTGCAGGCGGTGCCGGACTACCAGCGGGTGGTGGGTCAATCGGGATTGGACCCCATCGACGTCTACGACCGCGTGCTGATGTCCAGCCCCGATCCGACCAGGCTCACGGAGACCGTGCTCGTGGCCACCACGGCGCGCGACGACAAGGAGCTGTCGGCGTTGCTCGACCAGGTCGCGGGGGAGAAGCTGAGCTGGAAGAAGGAAAAGGGCATCAGGACCGCCCGTCCCGACGGCGCCTGGTGGGTCGAGCGAGGTGACCCTCGGGTGTTCATGCGCGCGGGCTCGGGCACGGTTGCCTTTGCCAAACCGGGCGTCGGGGCCTGGTTCAGCAAGGCCGCTCGCAAGGGAAAGAAGAAGGGGTTCCCGCCCAAGATTGCTGGCGGTGCGGTGTTGGTCGCGGACATCAAGGACCTGGGTCTGCCGCTGTCTGGTGCGGGCGCGCGCCTTCCTCGCCCTGCGCGCGGTAAGGTCGCCATCATTGATGGCCAGCGGCCCGAGATGCGCATCGTCCTCAAGTTCCGTTCTGCGGAGGACGCGGCCGGCTTCCTTGCCCAATGGCCCGGCGTACAGAGTGAGCTCGTCCAGTATTGGCAGCTGGCCGTGCTCGGCTACACCAAACTGGTAGCGCGGATCGCCGCGACGCCGGTGGGAGACGACCAGGTGCTCCTTAGCGTGAAGGCCGAGCCACGCGAGGTCGAGCGTCTGTGCAAATTCCTCTCGACCACCATCCGGAACCGGACCAAGGGCTACCAGAAGTAGCCGCCTCGGCGACCGTCGGAGGGACCACGGCGACCCGAATCAGCGGTTACGTCAGGGCGAGCGACACGTCGCGCGCCGTCGCTGCAAAGACGCCGCCGGCGGCTGCGATCTCGTCGCTGAGATTGCGGGCGCCATAGCCTCCCACGATCACTTGCCGGTCGGCCGCAAGCGCGGAGACATACTCCAATAGCCCATCCGGGCGCGAGGCGCTCAGGCACACGACGGCGGGATCCACGATCTCCACCGCCTCCTGTAGCGCCTCCAGGCTCGTGCCCGCGCCAAGGTACACGACCGACCAGCGCATCAGCCCAAGCTCGAGGGCGACGCAGAGCAGGCCCAGCTCGTGTTGCTCGCCGGCCGGGCAGGCCAATAGCGCGCGCCGCGGGGCAGACTCTGGGGCGATGGCCGAGAGCATGGAGATGATCTTTTCGCGGATCAGCGCGGTCCCAAACTGCTCGGCTGCGCGGCTGCGCTCGCCAAGATCGCGCAGCGCGGGGATGTAGACCTCGCCGATGATCTGAGGGAACGACCAGCTGGCGACGAGGGGGCGCACAGCGCGCTCGGCGGCGGGCCGGTCCAGGCGCACGCAGGCGTCGATCAGGGTATCTCGCGCTGCGCTGAGCGGCTCGGTTCCCGCGGGGGATCTGGTGGGGTTCGCCGCCGTCTCCACGGCCTCGGCAATGCTAAGGCCCCCGTCTATCAGGGACTTGAGCTGTTTGAGCCGCTCCACATCGGAGGCGGCGTAGACGCGGTGGCCGCTGTCCGTTCGTCCGGGCACGACCGCCGCGTACCGGCGCTCCCAGGCGCGCAGTGTGGCTGCGGGGATTCCGGTCAGTCGCTCGACGGTCTTGATGCGGTAGGCGCCCTGGCTCATGGGCGGGTTGTACCACGCGCAATTCAAGTCGGCCACGGCGGAAGCCGAAGCTGCTGCACGTACGTTTGCGGCTTTGGATTCATCTGCTAGTCTGGAGACTGGTTTCAAAGTCATCAACGGCGGTGCCGTCGCCACTCCCCTCGCCCGCGAGGGGCACTTCGCTCCACTTGGTGGAAGACAGAAGCATCATGCAACAGTCTCGCTCGGCCCTTACTCTGGCCGTGGTATGCCTCACGCTGGTCTCCGCCTGTACGGAAGGAGAACAGCATGGGGACGTCCGCGCGCCCATCCGCACACGTACGTTTGCCGCTACCGCGCCCGAGGTAGACCTTAATGGCGCCGGCGGCGGCATTGACTACACCGGCGCCTTCGAGGAGGGCGGCGGAGCTGTCGCCGCTGTGGATGCGACCGCGACCATCGTGGACGATCTGGATGCGGTCACCACACTCGTGGTCACGATCACGAACCCGCAGACCGGCGACGTGCTCGCGGCGACCCCGTCCGGAAACGTGGGCGTCGTGTTCGCCGGTGGGGTCCTGACCTTGTCCGGTACGGACACGCCCGCGGTGTACCAGACCGTGTTGCGCACCGTGACCTTCGACAACGCGTCGGACAATCCCAACGAGACCGCCCGAAGCATCACCTTCGTCGCCACCGATGATGAGGAGATGGACAGCACCACGGCCACGACGACGATGTCGGTGGCTGGCGTGAACGATGCGCCGGTCGCGGACGATGCGACCTTCTCGTTGGACGAGAACTCGGCCAACGGCAGCGCGGTCGGAACGGTCGCGGCCAGTGATCCCGAGGGGGACACGCTGACCTACGCGATCACGGACGGAAACACGAACAACGCCTTCACCATCAACACCGGCAACGGGGCGATCACGGTCGCCGACACAGGCGAACTCGACCACGAGACGACGCCTCAGTACACGCTGACCGTCGAGGTCACCGACGACGGGACGCCCAACGAGTCCGACACCGCCACCATCACTGTCAACATCGACGACGTGAACGAGGCCCCAGTGGCCGCGGACGACTCGCTGACGCTGGACGAGAACAGCGCACAAGGCACGACGGTGGGGACCGTGGGTCTCACGGATCCGGACGACGGCGACACGCACACCTGGTCCATCACGGCGGGCAACACCGGGGGCGCTTTTGCCATCGACAACGACGGCATCATTACCGTGGACACGGTCGCCGCGGTGGATTTTGAGACGAACCCCAGCTTCAGCCTGACGGTGGAGGTGGAGGACTCCGGGACCCTGACGGACACCGCAACCATCGGCATTGATCTCAACGACATCAACGACGCTCCAGTGGTGGACGCGGCGACCGTCGGACTCGCGGAGAACACCGCCAATGCGGAGACGGTGCACACGGTCACGGCGTCCGACGACGAGAACGACACGCTGACCTGGACGATTCAGGCTGGAAACACCGGCGGGGCCTTCGCCATCAACGGAGGCTCGGGCGAGATCACGGTCGCTGACACCAACGCCCTCGATTTTGAGACGACGCCGAGCTTCACGCTGACCGTCCGCGCCACCGACGACGGCGCGCCGAACGAGTTTGGCGAGAACGACATCACCGTGAACCTGACCAACGTCAACGAGGCGCCGACCGTGGACGACGACACGTTCTCCGTGGCCGAGAACGCGTCGAATACCGACACCGTGGGGACGGTCACCTTTGACGATCCCGACGCGGGCGACACGTTCACCTTCTCCATCACGGCCGGCAACACCAACGCGGCCTTTGCCATCTCGAACGCCGGCGTCATCACGGTCAACAACGAGAACGAGCTCGATTTCGAGACGACCACGCAATACACGCTGACGGTCGAGATCGAGGACGCCGGCACCCTCACGGACACCGCCACGATCACCGTCGACGTGACGAATTTTGACGAGGACCCAACCATCGACGACGACACGTTCGCGGTGGATGAGAATTCGGCTGCGGACACGGCGGTGGACACGGTGACTGCATCG
>CALBXO010000568.1 GCA_937890335.1 uncultured Pseudomonadota bacterium
GTCTGCCCCAGCGGCCGCTTGTTCGCGGCGTCCGCGGCGACCGCCACCAGGTGTGCCGCCAGCGCAGCGTCGGCCGGGTCTGCGCAGGCGTCCACCACGGCCGCCGCCTCCGTGAACGCCCCGGCGGCCGCGAGGCCCGCTGCGCGCAGCGGCGCAGACTGGACGAGCGACGCCGCTTCCACTGCGAGCTCCCCGTTGAGCCGGCCGGCGAGGTCGCACAGGATCTCGTCGCGGGCATCACCCGCCTTGAGCTGCCTCGCGCCGGCCATGGCCCGCACGGGGTCACTCTGGGCCAAATCGCGCATCACGGCGCACAGCGCGGACTCGCGCTCCTCCGGCTTCCGGATCGCGCGCGCCTCGGACTCGGCGCGCCCCAGCTGCCCGGCCGCAAGCAGTGCCGATACCCTGTGGACGCCCCGTGGCAAGAGATCCGCCGCCTGCACCGCGTCCTCTGGCGCCACACGGCGCAACGCCCCGACCACACAGGCGAGCAAGGTCCCCTGGACGTCCTCTCTGGGTTCAGCCTGAATCTCGGCCAGAGCCCGGCGCGTCAACTCCATCACACGCTCGGGACGCAGCCCGGATGCGGCCGCGACCAACGTGCGAATTCGCAGCTCACGACCGACGTCCTCCAACGCCGCCGCCACCGCCTTCTGAACCGCCGCCTTTGCCGTCCCCGGCCGGGCCTTGAGCGCCTCACGAGCCAGCGCGGCAGCCCTCGAGTGTCCACTCGGGCTGGACAGCTGCATCGGATCGCCAGCTTCCCGCGCGAGCCCGGCGGCGTAGTCGGCGTCGTGCTCTCCGCCCTGCTCCGCCACTCCGCACAGGGCCCTGGCCCTGTCCACGGGATCCGAAATCGCCCGCGCCAACGCAGCGGCGGTCCGTGGATCCCCGTGGCGGGCCATCGCGGCGAGGACGCGCTCCGAGGCCAGGTAGGCCGCAGCGCGGGTCAACACAGATGCGGTCAGCGCCAGGCGACTGCCCCGCACAAGGTCGTCCCCAACCAGCCGCACACCCGCGGCAAGATCGCAGCGGATCGCCTCCGGCGAGCCAAGGATCGTCATCTTGGTTCGGAGGTACTCGCCCTCGAGCAGCTCCAGCACCGCCCGCGTGCGCCCGGCCTGCTCGAGATGACCAAGTGTCTGTGTCAGCGACTCCATCCGTGCCCGCTGCTCGACCGCGGAGAACAACTCGGCGAGGCGATCATGGATCGCGGCATGGCCAGCGGCGCCATGTTGGTCCAGGGCCCACTCGCACGCCGATTCGTGGAACAAGGCGAAACGCTCTCCGGTTCGGAGAACCATCGGGCCCAACGCCGCCAACGCGGCCCCACCTGTTGGCGGAGACACATCAAAGAGAATGGCGACGTCGAGAGCACTCAGACCTGCGTCGGAGGCCGCCAGATAGGTGCACAACAGGCGGCCATCCACACCTGGAGCCGCCTCGGCAACACGGTCGGCGCGGGCCGCGAATGCGTCCGCGATCTCCGTCGCGACAACACCGCCCCCCATGGACAATGCCCTCGCCCGCAGCGGTGTACCCAACGCGGCGGCGCACGCGACCTCACGATGGGCTGTGTCCAGCAGGGATTCGTCCGCGTCGACCAGTGCCAGTAGCTCCATCTCCTCCATCGGACCGAGTTCAAACCGACGTGCGCCGGGTCGAACGCTCAATTTGTCCGCGAGGTCACCGGGTGCACAGGACACAATCCACGTCGCCGTCCCCTGCGGCGCAATGATGTCGGGACCGGCGCCCCAGGCGCCGCAGGCGCGAAGCTTGTCCACATCGTCCACAACGAGCACGATGGGACTCTCGTGCGGGTCGTTGAGCTGCTTTTGGAGTTGGGCGGCGGCGGCCTCCAGCCCCTCGGGCAACGACCCGAATCGACCCGTGCGCCGAAGCAGTTGGGCGAGCAGCGAGCGGCTGGCCAGGCGCAGATCATCGCGCCCCAACGCCCGCGCTGTGAAGTGGACGGCGGCCGGTTGGAGCTCGGCGGTCAGGTGCCGCAGGAGCGCGGTTTTCCCGGTGCCGGCGTCCCCGACCACAACGACCATGGAAACGTTGGCGTCCACGGCAGACTTCACATCCGCGACCAGCGACTTTCGGCCAACGAAACGCAGAGGAGCGCACGAGTCCGGGAACACCGCGTCGTCCGCGACGGGCTCCACTTCCTCAACCTCGGGGTTCTCGGTGATCCACCGCCCCATCCGCTCCATGAAAGCGTGGCAGGCCGCCACCCGCTCGGAGCGTCGATCGATCACAAGCGGTTCGCCAGTTCGCGCGCCGCGGTAGTCGAGGCGGGTCACAGCTGCGCAGGCGTAGTTTGCGCGGCGGTTCTTCTCGTACACAAAGAGATCGTCGACCAGCCCGGGGATCCCCACGCGCGGCACCAGCAGGGGATACAGGCGCAGCACCTCGGCGCGCTGCCCTTCCAGCTGTACGACCACCTCCAGCCCCAGCCGGACCGGGGTCTCGACGACCATGTCCACCGCCACCCGCCGCAGTTCGAGACCGACGCATGCGATGGCGCTCTGAACGTGGATGTGCGAGCGGTCCACGGGTGTCCCACCGAGCGGAACGTAAAGCCGGATCTTCTCCAGGAACGCCAGCTCGGAGAGCACCTCATCGAGTTGGGGACGAAACTCGGCGTACACCCGGTCCGCCTCCCCCGGGCCAAGGCGTCGCTGCTCCCATTTGGAGCGCAGCGTCGCCATGCGCGACAGCGCCTGCGCGTGCGTCGTCAACCGACCCGTGGCCTTGATCCAGAACCGCACCAGCTCCGGAATCGCACACCGGTCGGGAGAGGATCGAAGCGGACGAACGAGCTGGTGCAGGAGGTCGCCCCAATCGGACGACGCCAGCGCCTTTGCCAGGAAGCGCCGCTGGAGCAGCATGTCCACGCTGGCCGATTGCGGTCCGCGGTCCACATAGGACGCCAGACCCAACAGGGCCAGCATTCGGACGACACCCTCCTGAACGCCGAGCAACGCGCCAAACCGCGCGTCGACGTCACCGTGGGCCTCAGCGCGCGAGAGCGCGTCCAGGGTTACGGCGATCGGATAGGGGTACGCAGACTCCGGTTGCATGGATGCTCAGCCTAGCACAGGGAAACGCAGTGCGCAGTTTCCGGCGCGTGCCTGTCAGACTCGGCATTTGAAACCAGCAACTTGAATCCCCCACGGACCACCCGCAGCGGTTGACGCCCGCACGGGTTGCTTTACGAGGGCGCTCGGGGCAGCTTGCCGGACCCACGCGCGCGAGACGATCTATATGAACCGCAAACTCCGGGTCGCCCTCATCTCCACCGGCGGCACCATCGAGAAGACCTACGACCCCCTCGCCGGGGCGCTGGCCAACAACCTGAGTGTCCTGGATCTGCTCCTGGCCCAGCTCGACCTCAAGGGCGTCGAACTGGTCCGGGTCCCGCTGATGAACAAGGACAGCCTGGAGATGGACGACGCGGACCACACGCTCATCGCGCGGACGGCGCAGGCCATGGCCGCGACGCACGACGCCGTCCTGGTGGTGCACGGAACGGACAAGCTGCAGTACTCGGGCGAGCACACCTTCGCGCTGATGCCGGAGCCGCGGGTCCCGATCGTGTTCACCGGGGCGATGGTGCCGTACGAGTTTCGCCACACGGACGCCGTTCAGAACATTACCGAGTCTCTGCTCGCCGTGCAGATTGTCCCTCCGGGCGTGTACTCCGTCTTCCACAACCAGGTGCTGCGATTCCCCGGCGTCATCAAGGACACCAAGCGCGGATGCTTCATCCGTAAGGAGGACGCATGAACGGGTCCCTGCGCCTTTGCGCCTGGGTGGCCATCCTGGCTGTGGCAACACCCGTCGCTGCGCAGGATTGGGACACCTATCCGGCGCTGCCGACGGACAGCAGCCTCGGAATCAAAGTCACCCTGGACAACCCCGCGTGGGCCAGGACACGCGAGTGCCTGGCCTCCACGGAGTCCGCGGTGGACGCGCGCTACTACGCGGTGGTGGTCGATGTGAGCGACGCGGGCGGCGCCGCATCCCCAAGCGCGAACAACGCGGTGCCGTATGTGGACGCCGTCTACCAGTATTGGAAGCCCGGGGGGCGCGTGCCCGCCGACAAGCACGTGCTGATCGCGCTGGCGCTCAAGAACCGCGCGGTCGCAATCCATCCCGGTACAGATTGGACCGACCTGGGCTTTCGGCGCGGCCTCATCACCCAGACCATCGACGGCTCCGAGTTCAAGAAACACGCGCGCAACGGAGACTACCCGGAGGCGGTCTGCGCGCTGGTGCGGGCGGTCGACACCCAGCTCGCACGGCTGGCCGCCACCCGCAAGAAGAGGCTGCAGGACGCGAGCGCCCGCGCCGACAAAATCACCGCCAGCACACCCGCACTACGCGATGAGATCGAGGCGGCGACCAAGGACCGCCCGGAGGCGCGCGCGGCGTTCCTCGCTCACCTCGAGCAGCTCCTGGACGCCGCGGCTGGCGCGCGGGAGCAGGCTGCCGCGGGACGCGCGGACCTGGCCGGTTCCGCCGCAGACCGCGCAGAGAAGCTCGCGGCAAGCTTGCATGGAAAGCTGACGCGAATCCCGGAGATCGATGCCGCGGTGGCCGACCTGCGCGACGAAATCCGTGCTCACCAGGACGCGCTGGCGCAGCGCTCCGACGTCACCTGGGCCGGTCCCAAGGCGGCCTCACAGACCCTGCAGCGCTGCCAGGTCCTGGCCGATGACGCAGCCACCGCGGTGGACGAAGGTCACCCCGAGCGCGTCGCCCTCGCCGCCCTGCCGGCCTGCGCGGACTCGGTGGACACGATTCTCGCGGCGTCGGACATCAGGTACGTGGTCTACACCCGAGTTCTGCCCATCGGCGGTCTCCTCTTCGCGCTTTTTGCGCTGGGCATCGTGCTGCTGTTCATGCTCCGGCGGCGACACCTGCTCGTCGAGCGACTCGATGACCGCCTCGAACAGTGGGAGAAGAAACTCGGCATGGCGGCGCAGCGGGTACTGGCGATGGAGGAGCGGCACCCGCTCTATTTTGCCGCGGGCAGCCTGCGCTACACGGGGAAGACCGAGCCTTTGGACAGAGCGGCCGCGGAGTCCGTCAACCACGTCTTCCTGCTCCTGGACCGGGCCCGAGACCTCACGCAACAGGCGCGCACCCTGCGCGGCGCAGGGGGTCCATTGTCTACCGAGCCCGTGGTGGGCGCGCTCGCGCTGCTCTCCACGGAGACCGTCCGCATCGAGACTGGCGACCGGGAGCCGAGGCGGCGCATTTTTCTTCCGCTGGAAGAGGCGTACGAGGGTTCGGCCAATGAGCTGCTCGAGCACCTGGACGCCACGTACGCCACCGCCATGCTATGCCTCGACCAGCTTCAAGAGGCCGTCGCGGCGGTGCAGGAGCTGAGCTCCGACATCGCTCGCACGCACGACCGCGGCGCGCGCGCCTGCGCCAGGCGCGCAGAAATGGGGCTCGACGCGGGCCATCTGCAGCATGCCCTGGTGGCGGCGACCGACGGCCTCGAGGACGCTGAGGATGCAGCGGTTCTGGACCCGGCCGAGGCCGCGGAACCGCTCCGGGCCATCCTGGAACGTCTCCGCGATCTCGCCGGCCGCGCCGAAGCGGGAAATGACGTCATGGCGCAGCTGCGTGGACCCGTGCGTGAGCTCGGCAAGAGCCTCCGGGCCACCGTGCACCGCCTGCGTGCTGAAGGTTTCCGTCTGGACGAGCCGGGCCTCGGCTCGGAGACGCGGCTCGACGACCGCTCCACCGACGCACAGCGCATCGCCCCTCTGCTGGACGAAGGCGAGCTGCAAGGCGCCCGCACGCTCCTGGACACCATCGCGACCGATCTCCAATACCTCAGCGAACAACTGACCGCGACTGAGGCGGCCCGCGAAGGGGTCCCGAACGCGGTGGAGCGAGCGATGAGCGCGCGCGACCGGTTGCAGGCGCGCGTGCCCAACGCGCGCGAGGTGCTCGACACACTCACCAGCGATCACGATCCAGCCACCTTCTCCCAGGAGGCGGACAACCTCGACGAGCTGGTGGACACGCTGCTCGCGCTCGAGAAATGGCGGCGCAAGGTCAGCGCGGCGCACGCGGCGCAGCGGTACCTTGAGGCCACGCGCGAGATCCGCGGCTGCGAGGCGTTCCTGGAGCGCGGCCAGGGGCTCCTGGACGCCATTGACCAGGTCCAATCAGAACTCAACGGTGCGCGGGAGCAGGCCAAGGCGGCCTGGCACGGCATTGCCTCCCTCCAGAAGCAGGCGGTCGAGGAGATCGGACGCGACGACGCCAGACCCGGCGCGCACGGGCACACGCACCACAGCCATCTCGTCGCAACCACCCAACCGCACGCCGCCACCCTCGACCGACCCAAACCCAACTGGCCAAAACTGTCCGTGGAGCTCGACGAGCTTCATGGACAGTGGGAGTTGCACCACCAGCAGCTGGTGTCCTCGCGGCGCGCCTTCGCGCGGGCATCCGAGACCGTCGCGACGGTCCACACCGACCTGCGGCGGTTGGCCCAGGCGGTCGCCAGCGAGCGGCGGGACAGGCCGCACGTCGCAGCCGCTGTCGGGTCCGCGCTGGACGATCTAGCGCTCTGGGAGGAGTCGGCGGCGGACGAAGGCAGATCCGGCGTTGATCTCCTCGACGTCGCGCTCGGGTTTCAAGAGCGCGCCGCCTGGGCGCACGCGACGTGGAAGCGGGAGCTTCAGGCGATCGCGAACGCCCAGAGTGAGAGTCTGGCTGCCGCGCGGCAGCTGGCGCGGCTCGAGGCCGTGGACTACGGATGGGGTGTCGCAGCCCGATTGGCACATCTGCGGAAGCTTCAGTCCGACCTCGAAGCGCAGCGCGACGCCGGCTCCTTCGAAGAGATGGTGCACACAGCACGGCGCCTGAGAGAGGCCGCGCTCCAGGAGGAGCGTCGCTGCGAGAGGCGAGTGCGGGAAGAGCGCGAGGAGGCACGGCGACGCGACGCAGCCCGGCTCGAGGCGCTGCGCCGGGCAACCGCGCGCAGAGCGACTTCGTCGTGGTCCTCATCCCACTCGAGCAGCTCCACGTCCAGCGCAAGCTCTGGGGCTTTCGGGTCCAGCTCAGGGGGCTCGAGCTTCAGCAGCAGCTCCGGCGGGTCGGGTTTTGGGTCCTCAAACTCCGGGGGCTCCTCGTGGTGAATGCGAACGCGCGGAGAAAGTGCCTTGACAGGCTCTGGGCGCCGCCTTATTTCCTGCCAAGCGGTGGAAGAACCACCGTCGGGACAAAGAAAAACATGCGCCACAACAGCTTGCAAACCGCCGTCACTATCAGCAGCTCAGCCGCCAGCAAAGCGGCTGCGCTCTGCGGTGATACGCCGAATGCAGACGGTGCCATGCCTACGTAACGATCGCGACAAGCGACGCACGAAGGCCGGCTCCATCAACGAGCACGGCCTTTTTTGTTTCTTGAACCTGGACGGTACTGACCGAGGGACGCGGCCCCATAGGGAGCCCTGTATCTCGACGACTGTACGGGTTTGTTTTGCGATGTAGCTCAACGGTAGAGCACCCGGCTGTTAACCGGACGGTTGCAGGTTCGATCCCTGCCGTCGCAGTTTTTGAATACGGCGTTTTCAGTAAAACGCGATCACACCCGAACAGGTCGCCGTCCAGCGGATGGGGCGGCGACCGGGTGCCGCGACAGACCGGCTCGCCGGCCTGTCGCGGCACCCCAGATCTGACCCTGAACCTCGCCTTCGAGACCCTGGGCCACGTGGCCAAACCAGGGGTTGCGCTGCAAGCCAGCGCCGGAGGCTTGCTCAACAACGACCCGCGCCACGAGCACCCCGGTCAGCGCCCACAGCCGTGGTTGATGGCGTCCCAGGCGGCGCGGGTCGTTTCCCACACAGCGCGGTGGTTGGTGTTCTGCGCAGGCTGCACCGGCACATGGTTGACGGTGAAGTAGAACTCGCCCTCCGCCCAGACGCGCTCCCCGTCAAACCTGGGCTCCACGTTGGGACAGCTCCCGACGAACGGATCGAGCTGCTGTACG
>CALBXO010000569.1 GCA_937890335.1 uncultured Pseudomonadota bacterium
CGTGGTGCGGCCGACGCGGGGGGTTGACCCCGTACCCTACGAGGAAGCTTCGCCCGTACTCGTTGGCACCGAGCACGTAGTCCACCTGGGAGATGGCCAGGCCACGGGCTGTCTCGTCGCCGGTGATCTTGAAGTAGAGCGCGGCGGAGAACGCGGCGTTTGAGGCCCAGGCCAGGCTTCCCCAGTCGTGGAACCACGCCATGCCGCGGATGTACTCCTGCTCGGACACCCGCTGCGCATAGGCGGCGACCTCCTCGCCCCAGACCGCCAGGGCACCCTCGTGGCCGGCACGGGCCAGCGCATGGCGACCGAGGTCCGCGGGGTTGTCCCACCCGCAGACCCAGTAGTGGCGACCGACTGCGGCGTGGTAACTCTCGGCGTGCTCAAGGTACGTGACCTCCCCGGTGGTGCGGTGGAGCTCGGCGGCCCCCGCCAGCATATTGTCCTGCCAGTCGTCGTCGCCGTAGAAACCGTCCGGCGTCGTGCCCGTACGTGCGCGGCCCAGGGCGTATACCGAGCGCGCCGTGGTGAGACAGGCTGCGGCGTGATCGGGGTCGTGCTCCCGGAAGACACGGGCGGCGACGGCCAAGGCCGCGGCGGTCATCCCCGCGACGTCCGCACGGCCCCCAGCAAAGACGGGCCGCTGCCCTCCGCCCTGTGCGACGCTCAGCGTGGACTGGTAGGGCGAGGTCACCCAGAGGTCGTGGTCCTGGTCGCCGCCCACCCGGTGGATGAGAGTGTCGGGGTCGGGGTGGACCCTGAGGAGATAGTCCGTGGCGACACGAACCTCGTCGAGCACGTCCGGTACACCGTTGGCCACCCCACCATAACTCGGGCCGTCCTGGTCGGCGTACGCAGCGGGGAACGCCTCGTAGCCGATCAGCAGGGCGTACGCGGTCCAGGCCGTGGTCGAGGTGAATTTGATGTAGTCGCCGGCGTCGTGCCAGCCGCCCGTCAGGTCCAACTGCGGGTCGTGTTCTGGCCCGTCTTGCAGGTGACAGCTGTCTCCATGGGGGTTGTCGGTCAGCAGCCAATTGTCCGCGTCACCACAGCGCTGCGCGCCGTAAAAGCGGGTGGCCAACCGCGCGGCCTCGGCATAGTCGGCGAGGGCGAAGTCGCCCACCCCGCTCTGCTCCCACTGCCCACTGTCTCGGCCAGCGTCGGCATCGCCCGCTGTGTCCAGCTCGCCTCCATCGAGCGACCCGTCGTCGCCGTCGAGATCTTGCGGGGGGACGTCCTCGGGCGTGTCGCGATGACCGGCGTCAGTGGCGTCCGGCACAGGCGTGTCGGTCGGGGGATTGCCACCGTCATCGGGGCGTGACTCGGAGAGCGCGTCCGCGGAAGCGTCGGCGGAGGCGTCTGTCCAAGCGTCGGCGGACGCGTCTGTCCAAGCGTCGGTGTCGGCGGGGCCCTGTGTTGGGTCGTCCGAGCAGGCCAGGCACGCAAACAAAACGAGTAGTGGCGGGAGCGTACGCACGAAACGAGAGTGCGCCACGGGTCCGGACAAAGCAACTTCGTGGGGCCCGCAATGCGCGGCCAACAGGACGGCCTCACGAGCACTTCGAACGCGTGGTTCCTGGGCGGCCCTCGCCGGACTACGGCGCCTGCTGGTACAACGAGTTCGCAGCGCCTGGGGACGAGACCCACGGTGAAGCGGTCCGAGACGCCATCCAAACCCTGCTGGACCGGGACGACCCCGGCACGCACCTCCGGGCGCCAACCCGACACGAAATCAAAGTTCCACTTGCTAGCCAGACCAAGGAGGCGATCGTGGACATCGATGACAGCACTCTGCGCGAGAGAATCACCAATGCCCTGAGCAACGCGCTGCAGCCATTGCCATACGTGTTGGCCGGATGGGAGGGCGGGAGCATCGCCTTCGATCTCGTCGATGAATACTCCGACATTGATCTGAACTTCTTGTTGGATGAGGCGGCCGCCGTCGATCCGTTCTACGCCGCTGTCGCATCCGCACTGGAAACCGTATCCCCGATCGTAGCCAGCCACTGCGAGCCTCCCGGCCGCTACTTCAAACTGTTGGAGGGCGGCGACTTCCTCCTGGTCGACGTGTGCATCTTCCGGCGTGCGACCTACAAAGAGCTTCTCGACATCGAACGTCACGGGAAGGTTCGGCCGCTCTTCGACAAAGGGCAGTGGTTGCGCAGCGACCACGCAGCCACGGCCTCGCAGGTGGTGAGACGAGCCGACCGCCTGGACGATCTCGGAGCCTGGTTCTCGGTCAGCCAGAACTTTGTCCGCAAGGCGATTGTCCGCGGCCATGAGGTGGAGGCCCTGGCGGCTCTCTGGGGCTACACGCTAAAGCCACTCGTTGAACTTCTCCGCATGCGATATTGCCCAGCACGATGGGACTTCGGCATGCGCTATCTCCAGCGAGATCTTCCGGCTTCCGTCTACGACCAACTGCATGATCTGATGTTTGTCGAGAAGTCTGACGACATCGCCGAACACCTGTCGAAGGCAACTGCCTGGGGAGAGAGGCTGCTCCGAGAGTTGAAGCCGGAGTGAGGCCGAGATCGTGAACCATGGGGACTTGAACTCGACATACGTAGATGTCCTTGTCCGGCCCACGGCCAGGGTCGTCGAGGCAGCCCGCTGGCACCTCCATCGAGGGCGGACCGGACAATGCGTCTGGAACCGCAGAACCACAGCATCTGCAGAAGTGCGGCTGCCAAATCGCCGGATTCACGGGAGGCTGTGGGCTGTAAAGAAGCGGACGAGCCCTTCCCATTGGGCGGCTGGCGACGCGGTTGGAGTCGGAGTGCAACGACGTACGACCGTGCCCTGGTCGCATGCGGCGTGTTCGACACATTGCATCGCATCATTGCCGCAGACGACAGCCGTGGCGTCGCCGTCACCGCAGCGGTCGGTGGACGCCCACGTCTGGAAAGCGTCGGCCCAGAACTCGGGGCTCTGTTGGTCCTGCGACCAATCGGATGCTGCGATGATCATGGCAGGCACCGGTCGGCTGGCTTCGCAAGGAATCACCATCTCCGCGCCGTCCACGGCTCCGACTGCCGCGATCCGTTCGCTGATAGAGCAGCCCAGACCGAGCGCCAACATCCCACCAATGGCCTGACCGGACAGAAAGACGCGCGACGTGTCCACACAAAACCGCTGCTCCAGGTCGTCGAGCACGGTCTCCGTGAACAGTTGTTCGTCCGCATCGACAAACGAAGCAAATCCGCAGAAACAATTGCCGCCGGCGTTCCAGCTGTCGTCGAAACCGCGGGGGTAGACGGCGATGAATCCGTAGCGCTCGCTCAGGGCATCCATCTCGGACTGATGCCGGATCGTCCTGGAAAAGTGAGCGTGAAACTGAACGACGATTGGGACTGGCACTCCGGGACGGTACGAAGTGGGCACATGCAGCGCATAGGTCCGCGTCAGCAGGTCCGAGCGGCCGCCCGGGCCCGGCGTCACCTGGATGCGCTCGTCGTAGTCCCCGGGCCCGACCGTGAGACCTTCACACCTCCGCGTTGGGGACGCGCCCAGCCACGGCGATTCCGTACCCCCGGCATCCCCAGTGCCACCGTCCGCCCCGTCCCACCTGCATCCCGGTACCCAAACCAACCTCCACGATATCTGCGCCATTGAGCACGCCGAGTCCACGCAGCGCGGAAGCCACGTTGCCATCGGCATCCTCGGCAGCGACCATGCGTTCGTAGGCCTCAGCCTGGGTCTCATAAATGGTTTGGTAGTCGGCCGTGGACGGTCTGTCGTAGGCACCGCTGAAGTTGTCAACGTGCTCGTAAGACAGCTGCACTGGGACGACCTTGGGTTTCCAGCGACGATTCACGGACTCTCGGCGCTGTGAGTGTGCACGCGTCAGGCGTCGGCCTTGCTCTTCATCTTCTGC
>CALBXO010000570.1 GCA_937890335.1 uncultured Pseudomonadota bacterium
CGTCGTCACCGCTGTCGTCGTCGCCGTCGTCACCGCTGTCGTCGTCGCCGTCGTCACCGCTGTCGTCGTCGCCGTCGTCGCCGCTGTCGTCGTCGCCGTCGTCGCCGCTCTCGTCGTCACCGCTGTCGTCGTCGCCGCTCTCGTCGTCGCTGTTGTCGACGTCGTCACCGTCGTCACCGCTCTCGTCGTCGCCGTCGTCGCCGCTGAGATTTTCGTTGTCGATCTGATCGTCGTCGCCGTCCGTCTCGCCGTCACGCGAAGTCCCTTCGTCGTTCACGGCTTCACCCACGTTGTCGATTGCTAGATCGTTGGTGCCGGCGACTTCCGACAGCCTCTCACCGTGGCCGTCGGAGGCCACGTCGGATGGCTCGGCGTCCGCATCCTCTGGCGACGGGTCGATCGCCGCATCCGCTGCGAGGCCCTCCTCGTCGCGTGGGTCCATGCCGTCGGTGGGATCGCCGTTGTGTTGGGCGTAGTCGAACACGAGCGTCTTGTTGTCGCCGTCCTCGAACTCGCGCGGCTCGACCCTGAGGGTTGGCTCGTTGGTCGCGGCGGAGTCATCGACCCAGGAGTCGCTCTGGCGCGGCAGGGTTCGCTGCGGTCGCTCGAGCGCGGGCACCACCTTGGACTCCGCGGGCTCTGGGATGATCGAGGGGGACTCGGCGTCGACGCTGAGGAAGACGTCGGGAATCTCCCAGCCATCGTTGAGGAGGTCATCGCCAAATTGGTCCGCCAGACTTGGCGTGTCGCGGTCCGAGAGCGCGTCGGCGTCGATTCGCGCGCTCATGTCGTGGAGACTGTCCGGCCCAGTGGCCCCCGCCGGGGCTCCCTGAGCGCGCGGGATCTGTGCCAGCCCGGGCGCCGGTCCGTCGCCCGATGGCGCAGGGGCCTCGGCGATGGACTCGGGTGTCCCGGAGTGGGGATCTCCCGGCGCCGGTTGGTCGCTCCCAAATTCGGTGTCGAGCGAAGGCTCTCTTTCGGCGAGGAGGTCGCTGAGCGCCCCCGCCAGCTCCCGCTCGCCTGCGGTCTCGTCGACGGAATCGGGCGTCGGTTCGTCGATGGGATCTGATTCCACCGGGAGTCTGACCGCCACAGGCTCGAGGGTCTCGTAGGGCTCTGAGCGGCCCGGCGACTGGTTCGGCGGCGCAAGTCCCAGGTCCGACTTGGACAGCTCGCGCGTCGCCCGCTCGCTCGCCTGCGGTGTTCCCGCCTGCGGACGGATACGCGCGAGGGCCTCGCCGGTCCGCGCGCTCTCAGGAAGCGCGGGTAGCCGTAGCTCTTCGGGCGGAAGCTCGCCGCTCTTTGTGAGCCGGATGATGCGCTCGAGCGCTTCGGACACAGCGCCGATTGCGATGAAGAGCGGCTCGAGCGCCGCGGGCTCCACGATGGTCGCGCCGTGGTCCATCAGAAGGACGAGCGCGGCGCGGGGACCTACGGGGACGGGCAAGAGCACGCAATTTCGCGGCGGGTGAAGGCCCAGCGCAGTGTACAGCGGCTCGAGTTCACCCTCCCCCGGGGGGCCTTGGTAATAGGTGTCGCCGCTGCAAACGCGGTCGATGCTACCGTCAGCCCGGATGCGCAGCCGCACCTTCCGGACCTCCGGCGTCTGCACGCCGGGTCCCGCGGCAGCGTAGCCTTGCAGCCGGCGTCGAGAACTGACCAGCAGCATTCGCCGGCTGGCAAACCCCGCGGCAAAGCCCAGCAGCACGGCGAGGATGACGTCGCGCACGTAGCAGTCATCCAGGTACGCGCCCAGCTCGTCCAACGTCCAGCCCACGCCCAGCGGGTTCTCCCGCCAGGTCGGCGCGTCGCCAGGGGCCGGCTGCGCCAGATCGCTGGCGTCGCCCATCGTGAAGTCCGCCGGATACCGATCGAGGAGCCGGCGAAGTCGCTGTGGCAGCGGGACGTCGTAGAACTTCTCCAGCGCCTGCCGAAAACGAAACTCGGGCGTGATGTGAAGGATGAACTCAAACCCAGTGCTGTCGCGCAGCTCTGCGAGCACGTCCTGCTGCATCGGATCGAGCACCAATGCGTCGGCAGTTCCGTCGGCGTGCAGGCGAATCGGCAGCACGCCGAGGCCGCGAACCCGCTCCCTGGAGAGCAGCGCGAGCGCGTCAGGGTCGAGGTTGGCGTAATTTGACGCGTCTGCGGGCATCAGCCCATGCGCCAGAGCCAGATAGTGCAACAGCTCCGTTTCGGAGATGACGCCCATCTCGAGCAGGTTGGTACCAAGGCGGCCGCCAAACACCACCTGGCGTTGGAGCGCCTCTTCCATCCTCTCGATGGAAACGACGTTGTCGTTGATCAGCAGCGCGCTGAGCTTTCTCGCCATCCGGCTCCCGCGTGGCGGAGATTCCACCCTATTGTTGCATGGACAGGGGGCAGCTTACATGCGCCTCGCGATACGGTCAACTTCGTCATGGCCGGTGTCGGCGGGCCAAGATGATCGCATCGCACACCTCGCGCACCGCGCCGGAGCCCGCGTGCGCCGAGGTTACCGCGTCGGCGATGTTCAGAACCTCAGGTCGACCCGTCGGAACCGTGATCGAGAAGCCGGCGATTCGCATCGCTCCGACATCCGGCAGGTCGTCGCCCATGTACGCCGCGCGCGCGGCGTCCACGCCCAGAATTGACAGTGCGTCGCGGAGGCCCGCGGCTTTGTCCAATACGCCGGTGTGCACCGCGTCGAAGTTCAGCTTGCGCGCGCGCGCGTTAGGAATGCCCGCCGGGCTGCGGGTCAGCATCGCGACCCGGACACCGCTCTCGCGCAGCATGGCGATCCCGTGGCCATCGACAACGCTGAACGATTTGTGCTCCACCCCGTCGGGGCTGACCCAGACGCGCGCGTCGGTCATGACGCCGTCGCAATCCAGGAAGATCACGTCCAGCTGCGCCAGTGTCGCGCGCTCCACCTCGCGGATGGGTCTGGGGACCCGGCCGGCGCGATATTGGCCGAGGTGTTCGACTCCCGTGTGTTGTGACATTTGCCTCGTCCGGATCTGGTTCTAAAGTCTTCTCGCCGCGCCGCCGATAGGGTCACTGGTATCAACCGGAGGAGCTCATGGACATCCGCGCCATCACCCGCAGACGCACCCTCATCATCGCCGAGATCGGTCAGAACCATCAGGGCGACATGGAAATCGCCAAGGAACTGATCCGCCAGGCCAAGCTGTCCGGCGCCGATGCCGTCAAGAGTCAGAAGCGAGACATCGCCTCGCTGTTGACCCCAGAAGAGTACGCCAGAGAGTACACCTCGCGCCACGCCTTCGCGTCCACCTACGGAAAACACCGTGAGTACCTCGAGCTGTCGCGCGCCCAGTACGAGGAGCTGCGGGACTTCGCCGGCCAACTTGGTATCTGTTTCTTCAGCAGCCCGTGGGACGTGCCCTCGGCGCGCCTGCTCCACGACATCGGCATGCCGTGGTTCAAGATCCCGAGCGCCTGCCTGACCCACCATGTGCTGCTGGAGGAGATCGCCTCCTATGGCAAACCCATCATCCTCTCCACCGGCATGTCGACGCTCGACGAGATCGATGCGGCCATGAAGGTGCTCGAGCGCGCGGACGATGTGTACCTCCTCCAATGCACGAGCAGCTATCCGTCCGAATTCGGCGACATCAACCTTCGCGTCATCCCCGCACTCGCGGAGCGGTATCCCTGGGCCACGATCGGCTTCAGCGGCCATCACCGCGGCATCGCTGTGGATGTGGCGGCGGTCACGCTTGGCGCCCGTGTCATTGAGCGGCACTTCACTCTCGATCGCACCATGAAGGGCTCGGACCACGCGGCCAGCCTCGAGCCCCCCGGCATCGCCCGGCTGGTCCGGGATGTTCGGGCCACGGAGCTCGCGCTTGGAGACGGCATCAAGCGCGTCTACGAGGCCGAAGTGCCGGTCCGGCACAAGCTGCGGGGCGTCAAGATGGTCACCAAACTCGGATCTGAGGCGGCCTGAAATGGACAGCGCGATCGTCATGGAGATTGCCCGTGAGGCCGTGATGACGACCCTGCTCTGCGCGGCGCCGCTCATGCTCGCCGCCCTGGTCACCGGACTGGCGATCTCCGTGCTTCAGGCGGCCACACAGGTCAACGAGGCCACCCTGAGCTTTGTGCCCAAGATCCTCGCTGTCTTCGCGACGCTGCTCATCTGCGGCGCATGGATTCTGGATCAGTTGGTACTCTTCACGACCTATCTCTTTGAGCGCATCCCGCTTCTGGTCGGCGCCTGATGCTCGGGGCCCTCGCCGCGGCAATCACCCCCGTTGCGCTCTACGGAGCGCGGTCCGCCGGGGTGATTCTGTCCACGCCAGGCCTCAACCAGAAGGGCGCCCCGACCCAGGTCCGGATCGCCATTGTCGTCGCGCTCGCCATCTCATTGTTCGCGGCCATGGGGCCGGGCCATCTGGCAGACGCCGACCCCCTCCTGCTCATTGCGCTCGCCCCCCTTGAGCTGCTCGTCGGGATCACGCTGGGGTTCTGCGTGCGTTTGATCTTTGCTGCCGTGGAGGTCGCGGCCGAGTTCGCGTCGTTCCAGATGGGGTACGCCGCCGCCGCCGTCTTCGACCCGACCACCGGCTCGACCATGGCCCCGCCCACACGCCTGATGTACGTCATCACCGTGCTCCTCTTCCTGAGCATCGACGGACATCACCAGGTCATCCTCGCTCTGGCGGGCAGCTACGACTTTGTGCCCGTGGGCATGGCGGGGATCGGCTCCATCAACGCGGGAGCGATGCTGGATTTGGCCTATGGGCTGTTCGAGACCGCGGCCAGGCTGGCGTTCCCGCTCATCTTCGTCATGTTCGTGATCAACATGGTGCTCGGTCTGCTCGTCCGCTTTGTGCCCCAGGTCAACGTGTTCATGATCGGGTTCATCCTGACCATGGGGTTCGGCCTGCTCGCCATGGCCGAACTGATGCCGAGCATGGGTCTGGCGATCACCACCCTGTTCGAGGCCGTGCCGGGGGTTCTGACGGGCGTTGTGCGGTGAGCCTGCCGGGCGCGCCGGACTCGGCGGTCGGGTCAGACGCCCTTGGTGTCCGGCGCCCAGATGTACTTGTGAAGCTGGAGTTGGAGGCGCGCGTCGAGGCGGTCCTCCAGCATCCACCCTACGAGCTCCCGATAGTCAGAACCGAACACCGGGGAGAGCAGCACCTCGCGCACACGCGCGCGCACGGAATGTTCCCGGATCAGGGCCCGCGCCCATTCGTAGTCTTCGCGGTCGGTGATTACGAACTTCACCTCGTCGCGCTCGGTGAGGAACTCCATGTTCTCCAGCCGGTTGCGCGCCACCTCGCCGCTGCCCGGCGGTTTGAAGTCCACGATCTTGTGGACCCGCGGGTCTACCCCGGACAGATCCAGTGAGCCGCTGGTCTCAAGCAGAACGTCGATGCCGGCGTCCGCCAAAATGGTCATGAAAGGGAGAACGTCCCTCTGCAGCAGTGGCTCGCCACCGGTGATCTCCACGAGGCTGCACGGGCCGTAGCTGTCGAGGGTCTCGAGCAGCTCCGTGAATGATTTCCAGTCGCCGCCCGTGAATGTGTACTCCGAGTCGCACCACGTGCAGCGCAAGTTGCAGCCGGTCAGACGGACGAACGAGCAGGGACGCCCGGCCCATGTGCTTTCGCCCTGGACCGAATGGAAAACCTCGGTGATCCGCAGTCGCTTCTGAGCCAGATCGGATGGGCATGTCGGGGCGAGTTGACGCATGGCGGCATCTCTAGTGGGGCACTGCGCTGGATGCAAGTGGTTGACGCGGGGTCGAGCGGATCGCTACCGTGTGCGCCGTGATCTGAACGCTGATGCTGCGAGATGGTATTTTGAAAAGACTGATTTGGGTGGCCCTCGCCGCCACGCTTTGCCTCGCTTCGGCCTGCTCCGGCGGCGCCGGGGACCCGAGCCTGATTACCGACAATAATGGTCAGAACAACGGGGAGGAGATCGAGGTCGCCTGTTCCGACGGGTTCGACAATGACGGGGACCGCGCGCCGGACTGCGCGGACACCGACTGCGCCGCTGATCCCGCCTGCCTCGGCGAGGTGGAGGACTGCAGCAACGGCACCGACGACGACGACGACGGTGCCATTGATTGCGACGACATCGATTGCGCGGCGGACCTGGCGTGCGCCGGTCCCGTGGAGGATTGCCGCAATGGCCAGGACGACGACGGCGACGGCGATGTGGACTGCGACGACGTAGATTGTGTCAGCGACAATGCGTGCAAGCGCGAGACGCGGTGCGACGACGGCGACGACGACGATCAAGACGGCGACACGGATTGCGACGACGAAGACTGCGCCGGCGACCCTGCCTGCGGGCCGCCGGCCGAGGTCTGCGACGACGGCGTTGACAACGACCAGGACGGCGACACGGACTGCGACGACGCCGACTGCGCGAACGATCCCGGCTGCCAGGCGGGGGTCGAGATCTGCGACGACGGCGCAGACAACGACGACGACGCTGCCATCGACTGCGACGACTCGGACTGCGACGACGATCCGGCCTGCGCGCCCGCAGGTGAGATCTGCGACGATGGCATCGACAACGACGAGGATGGTGCCATCGACTGCGCGGACGCCAACTGCGACGGGGATCCGGCCTGCGCGCCCGATGTGGAGATCTGCGACGACGGACTCGACAACGACGAGGATCGTTTCATCGACTGCGCGGACCCCGACTGCGACGGCGATCGGGCCTGTGAGCCCACGGGTGAAATCTGTGACGACGGCTTCGACAACGATCAGGACGGCGCCACGGATTGTCAGGACGACGACTGCATCGAGGACCCCGCTTGTCGCGGGCGCATCGAGATCTGCGACGATGGCACGGACAATGACAACGACCAGCTGATCGACTGCGCCGACCCCGACTGCGAGTTTCACGACGCGTGCAACCCGACCGAGATCTGTGACGATGGAATCGACAACGACGACGACGGGCGCGCGGACTGCGACGACGTGGACTGCGTGAACGATCCCAACTGTCTGTCCGAGGACATCTGCGACGACGGCGAGGACAACGACGGCGACTTTGCCATCGACTGCGACGACCAGGACTGCGAGCTCGACCCGGCTTGCCGTCCCGCCGACGCCTGCGCCGACCCGATCGACGCCTCGGCGCCCGGTACCTTCACCGGCTCGACCGTGGGAGGCGAAGACAACTACGCCCCGGGATGCTCCAACGACGGAGCTGCGGCCGAGGTTGCCTTTGCCGTCACCGTGCCCCAGGACACTGTCGTTTGCGTCGACTCCGCAGGTTCCGATTTCGACACCATCATGTACCTGCGCACAACCTGTGACGATCCCGGCGCCGAGATCGATTGCAACGACGACGCGGAGGATCTTGGACTCCAGTCGGAGATCGAGTTCCAGGCGGTCGCCGGGCAGACCTACTACGTCTTCGTGGACGGGTTCTCGGGCGCCGAGGGAGAGTTTGTTTTCACCGTGGCCCACGCCCCGTGTGGACAGGAGGTGCTGCCCGAGGTCTGCGACGACAATGTGGACAATGACAATGACGGTGACGTGGATTGCGACGACAGCGACTGCGAGGGCCTCGACCTGTGCGCCGGGCTGCCCGGCACCTGCGCCTCGCCCCTTCAGGGTGGAGTGGGTGAGTTCACCGGGTCTACCTCCGCGCTGCCGCACGAGCAGTCGGGCACATGCCGCGACAGCGTGGCCCCGGAGGCGATCTACACATTCCAGTTCGACGTGGACACCACGCTGTGTGCCGACACCTTCGGGTCCACCTTCGACACCGTGCTCTACGCGCAGACCGAGTGCGGTGTCAGTGACGGCGAGCTCGAGTGCAACGACGACGCCGGCGTGGACCTCCAGTCTGAGATCGAGTTCGTGGCGCCCGCGGGCCAGCAGGTCTTCCTCGTCGTGGACGGCTTTGGCACCGAGAATGGGCTCTACACACTCAGCGTGGCCGAGGGGCCCTGCGGTGTCGCCGTGGAGACGGAGTGTGCCGACAACGAGGACAACGACGGCGATCGCCTCGTGGACTGCGACGACCAGGACTGCGTGGATGACCCGGCCTGTGTGGTTCTGCCGGAGGTTTGCGACGATCTGGAGGACAACGACGGCGACAACCTCATCGACTGTGATGACCCCGACTGCGCCGCCGATCCCCTGTGCATCGCCGAGCCCGAGAACTGCATTGATTTCATCGACAACGACGGCGACAACCTCATCGACTGCGAGGACCCGGACTGTGCCCAGGAGCCTGGGTGCCAGGTCGAGACCTGTGACGATCTCCAGGACAACGACGGTGACAATCTGGTGGACTGCGACGACCCCGACTGCGCCGAGGATCCGCTGTGCATCGAGCCCGAAGTCGAGGACTGCGACGACGGCGCGGACAACGACGGCGACAACCTCGTGGACTGCGATGACCCCGACTGTGACGGGGACGCCTTCTGTGTGGACCAGGCCGGAACCTGTGCCGATCCGTTCCTCATCGATCGCGCCGGCCAGTTCTCAGGATCCAACGTCGGCCGCGCCGATGATCTCGACGGCTCCTGCCAGGGGTTGACCGGGGCGGAGGCCGTCTATGCGGTCCAGTTCAACCAGGACGCCACCGTCTGCCTGGACACGGCGGGGTCCGGCTACGACACCGTCCTGTATGTGCGGACCACGTGCGACGACGCCAACTCAGACGTGGTCTGCAACGACGACGCGATCGGCCTCCAGTCCGAGGTCGAGCTCGATGCCGTCGCCGGCCAACTCTACTTCGTCGTCGTGGACGCGTTCTCCACGCGGGAGGGTGACTACCTGCTCAACCTGCGCTTTGGTGGCTGCGACGAAGTCCCTGAGGCGGAGGTCTGCACGGACGGAGCGGACAACGACCTGGACGGGCTGACGGACTGCGACGACGCGGACTGCCTCGACGACGCCTTCTGCGTCGACGGAGAGTTCACGTGCGCCAACCCGCCGTTCGTCGCCGAGGGCGCGAACACCGGATCCACGCTGTTGCTGGAGGACGTGCACACCGGGTCCTGCCAGGCCTTTGATGGCGCCGAGGCGGTGCATCGCCTGGCCGTCACCGCGGACACCACGGTGTGTCTGGATACGAATGGGTCCGCGTTCGACACCGTGCTCTACGTGCGGGAGACCACCTGCGACGATCCCGACGCCGAGCTCGACTGCAACGACGACATCGACTTTCCGAACAACCCGCAATCCGAGCTCGAACTCGACCTCGTCGCGGGGACCATCTACTACGTCTTCGTCGATGCATTCTCCGGCGAGTCCGGCGACTACGTGCTCAACGTCGGCATCGGGCCCTGTGGCGTTCAGGTGCAGGAGATCTGCGACGATGCGCAGGACAACGACGGTGACAATCTCGCCGACTGCGACGATCCGGATTGTGACGCCGACCCGCTGTGCGCGGAGCCTGAGGGCGTGTGCGCCGATCCCATTCCCATCGATAGCCTCGACCCCATCGAGGGCAACAACGTTCCGTTTGCGGACAACCTCGACGGCGGATGCCAGTCCAACACCGGGAACGAGGTCGTGCACGTCGTGGCGTTCAACGGAGACTTCACGGTCTGCGCCGACACCGCCGGGTCCGACTACGACACCGTGTTGTACGTGCGGACCACGTGCGACGACGTAAACGCCGAGGTCGGCTGCAACGACGACGCCATCGGTCTGCAATCTGAGGTGGAGTTCGAGGCGGTCGCCGGCCAGACCTACTTCCTCGTCGTGGACGCGTTCGGCTCCGGAGAGGGGAACTACAACCTGAACCTGAGGCTCGGTCCCTGCGATGTGGAGCCGGAGGCGGAAATCTGTCTCGATGGCGTGGACAATGACCAGGACGGCTTCGCGGACTGCGACGATGCCGAGTGCGTCGACACGCAGGCCTGTGTCGATGCGCTCCTGACCTGCGACAACGCGCCGTTCATCGTGGCCGATGTAACGACAGGCTCCACCGTCGGTCTCCAGGACGTGCACACGCCGTCGTGCCAGACCACCGATGGGCCGGAGGCCGTGCACCGGTTGGCCGTCAACCAGGACACGACGGTCTGCGTCGACACCCAGGACTCAGCCTTCGACACGGTACTCCATGTGCGCGAGGACGTGTGCGATCTCCCAGAGGCTGAGCTCGCCTGCAACGACGACATCGGGTTCGACCTGCAGTCCATGGTGGAACTCGAGCTTGTGGCAGGCAGCGTCTACTACGTCTTCGTGGACGGCTTTAACGGGGCCACGGGCGACTACACGCTCACCGTGACGGCCGGACCATGCCCGTAGGGCCTCGGCACGTACGGCGCGCAGGTCTGGCGGGGGCGTTGATCCTGCTTTTCGCCGTCGCGGGCTGCGCGGGCGGGGCCGCCGACTACTCCCCAGACGGGGACGGCCCGGTGGAGATCTGCGGGGACCTGATCGACAACGACGGGGACTTCGCCGTCGACTGCGACGACATCGACTGCGCCGGTCAGCTGGGGTGTGTCGAGCGCCCCGACACCGAGAAGGACTGTGTCAACAGGGTCGATGACGACGGCGACGGCGCCACCGACTGTGCCGACTCCGACTGCTTCAACGCGGGGGCCTGCAAAGACCCGGAGGACGAGGTCTGCGGCGACGGCGCCGACAACGACCTCAATGGCCTGGTGGACTGTGCGGACCCGGTTTGCAAGCCGCTCCTGGAGTGCCAGGACACCCC
>CALBXO010000571.1 GCA_937890335.1 uncultured Pseudomonadota bacterium
GCCGGAGAAGGTCCCGGTCAGCGCGGTGATGGTCGGGTTGGCGTTGGCGACGTCGACTTCGTACTCGCCTGTGTCCGAGCCGCCGTCGTCGTCGGTGACGGTCAGGGAGACGCCGAAGGTGCCGTCGTCAGGAAAGGCGTACGAGACCTCCGCTCCGGTTCGTTGGTCGTTGCCGAAGGTCCAGGTGAAGGTGAGTGTGTCGGCGCCCGCGTCGGTCGCGGAGGCGCTGTACGTGCTTGCTGTCCCCTCGAGTACGCCCTCGGGGAGGGTGACGTTTGCGATGACTGGATCGCGGTTGAGGATGTCGACGTCAAACGACTCCTGGTCCGAGGCGCCGCCGTTGTCGGTCACGGTGACCGTGACAGTGTAGGCGCCGTTGTCAGCGTAGACGTGGTTCACACTGGCGCCGCTTCCGGTGCCGCCGTCCCCAAAATTCCAGGCGTAGGTGAGAGGATCGTTGCCCGGGTCTGTGGCGAACACCTCAAAGCCCTGGACGTCGCCTTCGAAGCCTCGCCCGTTGTAGCTGATGTCCTCGATGGAAGGCGCTGCGTTCTGTACGACCACGTCAAGTTGGTCGGTGTCGACCCCGCCGTCGTCGTCCGTCACCGTGAGCACAACTGTGTACTGTCCATCCGCGGTGTAGACGTGGGAGACGGCGGCGCCATTGCCGGTGGTGTTGTCTCCGAAGTCCCACGCGTACGTGAGGGTGTCGGCTCCAGGGTCGGAGGCTGCGGAGGTGAAGCTGAAGCTCGATCCCTCGGGGCCGGTATCCGGGACCACCGTCATCTGGGTGATCGTGGGGGCGACGTTTGTCACCGTGATCTGTTTGGTCTCCTGCGCGGTGTTCTGGTCGTCGTCGGCAATGCGGAACCGCAGGGTAAACACACCGTTGTCGGCGTAGGTGTGGGCCTGGCTGAGGGTGCGCGTGGTCACGCCGGTGCCGATGTTGCCGTCCGTGTTGTCCGTGCCGTCACCCCAGACGATGCTGTAGAAGGCGAGGTCGAAGTTCGCCTTGGTGACCACGGAGCTCCAGCTGCCCTGCGTCCCTTCGGGAATGGAGGCTACGCCCGAGACGGGCGTGAGGGTCGGTAGTACGTCGTTGACGTTGACTGTGAAGGAGCGGGTGTCCGAGCCGTTGTCGTCGTCCGTGACGGTGAGGCGCACCGTGTAGGTTCCATTGTCGCGGTAGATTTTGGTCGGGGCGACGGCGGTGCTGGTCGTGTTGTCCCCAAAGTCCCAAAGGTACGTGAGGGGATCGTTGTTGCCGGCGGGATCGGACACATTGGGTGCCGTGAACGTCACGCTCTCCGACTCGTCAGGGTTCGGCGGGGTGATGTTGCCGATGCTGGGGGCGACGTTGTTGATGGTGATGGTGGCGGTGTCGGTGGCGGTCAATTGCCCGTCGCTGACGCGCAGCGACACGTTGAGGACGGCAGGCCCGTCGATCCCGGCGAAGACGGGGTTCGCCACGAATGAATCGTCGAATTGGTTGTCGCCGTCGAGGTCCCATGCATAGCTCACCTGGCTGCCTTCCGGGTCGTCACCGACGCCCTGCAACGTCACGGAGCTGCCCTCATTGACCGTGTAGGGGCCGCCGGCGTCGGCGGTGGGTGGGTTGTTCACTGTGCCGTAGAGACGGATGGCGCAGTCGACGCCCGCGTGGCTGGTCAGAGTCGGTGCACTGTAGTTGCTGACATTGGGATTGTTTTTGTGCGAGACGACCGAGTTGTAGCTGGTGGCGACGAGATCGTACGGCAGCGTGTGCTGGAGGGTGGTGGTCATGGAGATGTCGTAGCTGCGTCCGGCCTGGAGGGTGAGGCCCACGCTGTCCGACAGTTTCCAGGTCCGCCCATTGGGCCGGAAGCGCTTGGGCGCCGTCTCGAGGATCAGGGCGTCGCCGTTGTCGTGATCAAACACGAGGAATTTGATGTCGGCGTCGTCGGTGAGCTCGGCCAGCGCTGCGATGTTGGTGAGCTCGACGTTGGCGCTGGGGGTCAGCCGGGTCCCGCAGGAGTTGCCGGCCTGGCGGGTGACCTGGGAGTTGCTGATGGGCTCGAAGCTGTCGAAGAGGAATTTGGGGCCCATCCGAGTGTGCAGGACCTGGGGGCTCGAGCTGCCGCGGTTTCCGCCGATGACGTGGAGCGTGTCGCCGAGCACTGTCGAGCCTACCGCACGGCGCGCGAGGAGATCATCGGGACCGGTCTGCCACTGCTGTACCTGGCCGTCGTAGTAGTAGGTTTCGTTGAAGTAGGGCGCGGCGCCGTTGCCGCCCGATGTTGATCCCCCGACGAGGTAGATTGTGTTTTCGATGACGCCGTAGCCGAAGTGGCTGCGCCCCGCCGGGAGCGTCGCTGCGGAGATCCACTGCTGCTCGATGCTGTCGTAGGCCTCCATGTTTGTGAGAGCTCCCTGCCCTCCAAAGACGTGGAGGCGACCATTGGTCAGAAACGCCGAGCCGTGGGCATGTCGGCCGGTCCTCATGGGTGCCCCGGTTGCCCAGCTGTCGGTGCTCGGTGTGTAAATCGAGACGGCGTTCCGGCTACCCTCACCCCCGCTGACCCAGATTTTGCCGTCCTTGTCCCTGGCGGCCGAGCAGTACCAACCGTGTGTGACCGGTGCGGGCGAGCCTACGCTCCAGACATCGTTGATGGGGTCGTAGATCTGGGTGAGGTGCAGGTGGCTTGAGTCGAAGCCATCAAAGACGAAGATTCGTCCGTCTTCCGCGGTGGCGGCGCAGGACCCGAGGGTCTTGCTCGGGATCGGGGCGCCCGTGGTCCAGGTGTCGGTCGCGGGGGTGTAGATGTCGTGGGCGTCCGTCGCCTGCGACGAGGTGCGGTATCCGCCGATGACATGGATGCGGCCCAGGTGGTCGCCCGCGACCGCGGCCTGGGAGCGTGGATCGGGAGTTTCCGGCTCGCGTTCCCAGTTCTGCTGCGCGTGCGCGTCTACGCACACCACTACGATCGCTACACTGAGAGCGATGCTCCCCAGCCGATTCACCATACCTGTTCCCCTCTCATTCAGAGCAGGGGGAGAGTAGTGATGGCTGGTGACTGTGTAAACCTGTTGTTTTTCGCGCTTACCTGCGGCGCAGGCTGAGGACGGTGAGTCCGAGTCCGATCAAGGCCGCTCCCCACGGGACGCGCGACGGCGCAGCGGGTGTGCTGCAGGCGCAGTCATCGCTGGTGTTGGGGGTGACCGCGGCTGCGGGGAATGTGCACGTCGCGGTCTCGGACCGGGCGCCGCGGTTGCGACCGTCGTTGGCGAACGCCACCCAGTACAGGGTGAAGAGGCCCTCGGCCTCGAGGTCATCGACGGAGACGGAGGTTGTGCCGTCGTCCCCGCCGGGGATGTCGGATTTCTGCCAGACGGGCGAGCTCAAGTCTGCGTCGGCGTAGATCTGGAAGGTGTAGGTCAGGGCTGCGCCCTCGGGGTCTGTCGCGTTCTCGACCACGAGCTCAAATCCGGCCGGGTCCACCGTCTGGTCGTTGATGGGGGACAGGGGGACGGGCGCCGTGGGGGCCTCGTCGGTGCCGACCGTGACGCTAAACTGTTCCGGGCCCGCGGTGGCAGACAGGCCGTCTGGATCGCTGGCTTCCACAGTCCAGAAGTACGTGCCTGGACCGGTGACGGTCCAGGCGACCGTAGTGGTGCCGGTACCGTCCGTGGTGATGTCGGATTCGCTGAAGACGACGTTGCTGAGCGCGTCGTCGTCAAACACGGTGAGCGTGTAGGTCAGCGGGTCGCCGTCCGGATCGATGCCGTCTGAGAAGGTGAGCTCCACGTCGCTGAGATTGGGTGCAATTCCCACATCAACGGCGGTGCCGCCAATGGGGCTGAGCAAGCTCGGCGGCAACGGCTTGGTGTTCTCGGCGTTGACCAGGAATCGAACGGTTGCGAATGCGCCGGCTCCGAAGGGGTCGTGTGCGCGCACGCGTGCGAAGTGTTCGACATCCTCGGCGAGCTCCCCGACCTCACGCAGCAGGTCGGCGTCCCCGTCGCCAGGGATGCCGGATTCCTCGTGGACGATGGCGGCGAACCCCTCGTCGGTCGCCACCTGGATCTCGTAGGTGAGGGCGTCGCCGTCCAGGTCGAGGGCGGCGGACCACTCTACATTCACGAAGGCAGAATCGACCTCGGCGCCGTCTTCAGGCGCCTTGATTGTCGGCGCCTCTGGGAGATTGTTGCTGGTGTTGACCAACATCGGTGCGAGGTCCGACCAGGGGCTCTCGGCGCCCTGGTCATCGGCGGCGGCGGCGCGCCAGAAGTAGACGGTGTCCTCGGTCAGCGCGACCTGCAGCGCGAAGTTGGGCTCTGCAGACTCTCCCTCCGTGACCAGCTCGCCCTCGGCGTCGTCGGCCCAGACCTCAAAGAGGTAGGTGATGGTGTCCGCCTCCGGGTCGGCGGAGGCGTCCACGAGAAGTGTTGGCGTGTCCGTGTCGGTGGAGCCGATGGGACTGATGGGGGTCGGTGTGCTCGGCGCCTCGTTGACCTCGTCGACGAGGAAGTCGCCGGTGGCGCTCCACGGTCCGCTGACGAACGGGTCGGCCGCGCGGGCGCGCCAATAGTAGCGGCTGTTCTCCGTGAGCGCGGTGTCGAGGGGCCACAGTGTTGTGGGCTCAGATTGGGGCAGGTTGGTGACCGAGGTGACGAGCTCGGACAGCTCGGAGTCCGCGTACAGTTCGAACTCGTAGGTGAGGGTGTCCGCGTCCGGGTCGGTGGCGTTTTCCACGACCAGGTCCGGGGTGAGAGAGGCGACCCGCTCGCCGTTTTCGGGTGCCAGCAGCACCGGCGCGCTCGGCCCGTTGAACTCCACAGGGTTGGTGCCTTGAATGCACTCGTCGCGGTTGTTGATCCCGTCCTGGTCGTTGTCGAGTTCGGCGTCTTCCGGGTCTTCCGGGTCCAGTCCGTACAGGCGCTCGCAGTCGTCAGGAACGCCGTCGTCATCGCCGTCGATGAAGTCAGTGGAGATCTCGAAGGTCTGCTCGTCGGAGGCGCCCTCGTCGTCGGTGACGCGGATTGTGACCGGGAAGGGGCCATCGTCCACGAGGTCCAGTGGGAGCACCCAGACGAGGTCCTGGTCGTCGTCAAACGCCATGCCGTCGGGGCCGCCGGTGAGCTCGAATGTAAGCTCGTCGTCTCCCGGTTCGTCCACGACGACGTTGTAGCGGTACTCCTGGTTGACGATGGCGACGGTGGGCGGTTGGCTGACGATGGCGGGGGCCACGTTGGCGATGGCGATGGAGAGCTCCTGGGAGACTTGGGCTCCGTCCCCGTCGTCCACGGTCACCGTGACCGTGTAGTCCGCGTCGTCGGCGAAGGCGTGGTCGATCTGTGTGAGGTCCACGGCGGACTGCGGATCGGTCCCATCGCCAAAGTCCCATGTGTAGGTCAACGGGTCGGCGACACCGGCCGGGTCGGTGGCGAGCGCGAAGAATGTGACTGTCTCGCCCTCGTCGGCATCGGGGCGACCGACTGCAGACTGAATGGTGGGCGGGAGGTTTGCGATCTCGATCGAGACGCTGGCAGTGGCGGTCTGCCCCTCCTCGTCGGTGACGGTGACCTCCAGGATCACGCCGCCGTCGTCGGGGAAGTTTGCGACGAAAGTCGCGTTGTCGGCGGTGTCCACGGGCGGATTGGCACCGAGGCGCCATGTGAAGGTGAGCGCGTCGCCTCCGGGATCGCTGGCGATGGCTCGGTATTGGATCGTGTCGCCCTCGTTGCCCGAGGCGGGGCCGCGGATCTCTGTGATGACTGGCGGCGCGTCGCCCACTGCCACAACCTCGGAGCGGCTCGCCGAGCCGCCGTCACCGTCTGTGACGGTCAGCGTGACCGTATACTGGCCGTTGCCGGCGAAAGTGTGTTCCGCCGAGGTCAGGTCAATTCCGGTCTGGACTGGGGTGCCGTCGCCGAAGTCCCAGCGGAAGGTGAGGGGGTCTGCGTCGCCCGCGGGGTCCGACGCGCTGGCGGTCGCAGTCGCCGGTGAGGCCTCTGCGAAGGCCGGCAGGACGAAGGTCTCGATGGTCGGCGGGGCGTTGGTGACTTCCACGCGTCCGCCCGCCGTTGCGCTGAGGTCGTCCGGGTCTCGAACCGTGAGCCGGACAAAGTAGGAGCCATTGTCGGGGAAGGTGTGGGCGACCTCAGTGAGGTCTACGCCGGACTGGGGGTCCGACCCGTCGCCGAAGTCCCAGGTGTAGGTGAGGACCTGGTCCACCGGGTCGCTGGCGCTGGCTGTGAAGGCGAGTTCTGCGCCCTCTACGCCGCCCTCGGGGGCAGTGAAGGTGTCGATTGTGGGGGCGGCCACGCCCACGTTGACCGTCCGGCTGGTGTTCACGCTGCCGCCATCCTCGTCGGTGACGGTGAGCGTGACCGTGTACTGGCCCTGCACGTTGTACTGGTGCTCGACACCGGTGAGATCCACGCCGGAGGTCAGCTCGTTGCTGTCGCCGAAGTTCCACGTGAAGGTCAGAGTGTCCTGGCCGGGATCGGAGGCGGCGGCGCTGAAGGCGAAGGTGTCGCCCTCCTGGCCGTTGAATTGACCGTTGAAGGCGTCGATCGTGGGGTTGGCGTTGAGGACGGTCAGTGTGCGGGTGCGGGTGCTGATCCCGCCGTCCTCGTCGCTGACGGTGAGGACGATGTTGAACTGTCCATCGTCCGGGTAGGTGTGCGTGGCCTCCGTCCTGTCGACGCCGTCGAACTCGGGGCCGCCCTCAAAGTCCCAGGTGTAGGTGAGCGTGTCGGCCGGCACGTCGGTGGCGGCGGCGAAGAATGCGGCCGGACTACCCTCGGTGACAGTGTCGGGTCCGCCGAAACTCAGGATGTTCGGCCGAGCGTTGGCGACGACGACCGTTTGCTCCTGTTGGTCCTGGCCGCCGTCACCGTCGGTGACGGTGAGGCTGACGGTGTACGTGCCGTTGTCCGCGTACGTGTGCTGGACATTGGCCCCGACGGCCGTGGTGTCGTCGCCAAAGTCCCAGGTGTAGGTGAGCGGGTCGCGGGCGCCGGCCGGGTCGGTGGCGGCGGCGCTGAGCGTCGCGCCGATACCTTCGACAATGCCCTCGGGGATCGTCACGTTGCCAATGGTCGGCGCGACGTTGTTGATGGTGATGTCGAGGGTGTCCCGCGCGGTGTCGTCGCCGTCGGAGACGCTGAGAGTGAGCGTGAACTGGCCGTCATCCCGGTACGTGTGGTCGACGGTGTCGAGGCCGACGCCACTGATGGGGTCCGACCCGTCGCCAAAGTTCCAGGTGTATGTGAGGACATCGCCGCCGGGGTCGGAGGCCGTCGCGGTGTAGCGCAGTGTTTGTCCCTCGTCGCCTTCTGTGTCGCCGCTGAGGGCGTCGATTGCCGGAGGCAGGTTGGACACGGTGACGATGAGAGAGCGGTTGGTCTGGCCGTTGTCGCCGTCGTTGACGGTCAGGGCCAAGGTGTATTGTCCCGCGTCGCGGTAGACGTGGTCGAGCTCCGACAGGTCCACGCCCTGGACGATGGGTGAGCCGTCGCCGAAGTTCCAGATGTAGGTGAGTGGATCGGCGGGCCCGGCGACGTCGGTGGCCGCCGCCGTGTAGCTGAAGGTCTCGTTCTCACCGCCTTGCGTGTCGCCAGTGAGGGTCTGGATCACCGGGGCGACATTCTGGACCATGACACTGTGCGTACGGACAGTGGCGGTGTCGTCGTCAGAGACGGTGAGCACCACGGCAAACTGGCCGTTGTCCGCGTAGGTGTGCCGGACGGACGCGCCAGTGACGGGGTCGCTGTTGTCGCCGAAGGTCCATGTGTACGTGAGCGTATCCGCGCCCGGGTCGTTGGCTGTCGCAGAGAAGGTCCCTTCGCTCGCCTCGTTGAGGGTGTCGGGAGCGTCGAATGCGGAGATCGTCGGGGCCACGTTGGTGACCAGGACGGAGTTTTGGACGGAGGCTGCTCCGTCGTCGTCGTCGGAGACCGTCACCGTCACTGTGAAGACGCCGTCCTGGGCGAAGGTGTGGTTGGCGGTGGCGCCGGTGACGGGGTCCGTGCCGTCCCCGAAATTCCAGGTGAAGATGAGCGGGTCGTTGTCGCCGGCGGGGTCCGTCGCGCTGGCGGTGAAACTGAGGTTCTGCCCCTCGGCGCCGGACTCGGGGACCGAGACCTCTGAGAACGTGGGGCTGACGTTTCTGACCTGCACGGTGAGATTGGCGGAGGCCTCGCCGTCCGCATCGGTGACCACGAGGGCCACCGTGTAGTTGCCGTTGTCCGCGTAGACGTGTTCCACATCCGCAAGGTCGATGCCCTGGTCCGTGTTGCCGTCCCCAAAGTCCCAGAAGTAGGTCAGAGTATCCCCACCTGGGTCCGAGGCGCTTGCGGTGAAGGAGAGCGCGCTGCCCTCGGGGCCCTCGAGGTCCCCGGTGAGGCTCGTGATGGTCGGCGCCTGGCCACCCACGTTGACGGTACGCTCGAGTTCGGCGCTTCCTCCGTCCTCGTCGGTGACGGTGAGCGTGAGGGTGTAGGTGCCGTTGTCGGCGTACGTATGCGTGACTGCGGTCAGGGCTACGTCGCTCTGGGGGTCGGTGCCGTCGCCGAAGTTCCAGGTGAAGGTGAGTGTGTCCGCGCCGGGGTCCGACGCGGAAGCCAGGTAGGCGAACTCCTCGCCCTCGCCGCCAGAAAAGTCGCCGTCCAGGGACAGGATCTGCGGGTCGACGTTTGTGACCGTGACCTGCCCGGTGACCTCGTCCTCGCCACCGTCGTCGTCGGTGACCGTCAGCGATACGAAGTAGACGCCGTCGTCTGCGTAGGTGTGATTCGGGTTCTGTTGCGTTGAGGTGTTGCCATCACCAAAATCCCAGGCGAACTCGAATGTGTCTGCGCCGGGGTCGGACACGGTGGAGGCGAAGGCGAGCTGGGTGCCTTCTTGTCCACCCTCGGGGAGCGCGGCGGTGGCGGTCGGTGCGACGTTGGTGACGGTCACGGCCAGCTCTCCCGTGTCGGTCGCGCCGGCGTCGTCGGAGACGGTGAGCCCGACGATGAAGTTGCCGTTGTCGGCGAAGACGTGACTGACGTTGGGGCCGGTGGCGTTGGTGCCGTCGCCAAAGTCCCATGCGTAGGTGAGGCCGTCGCCGCCGGGATCGGACGCGGACGCGGTGTAGGAGAAGGTGCCTCCCTCCAGACCCGAGAGCGTTCCTTCGAGCTCGTCGATGGTGGGTGCGGCGTTGGTCACGACGACCGTGGCGGTCTGCTGGTCGGATCCTTCGTCGTCGTCGGTGACGGTGAGGGTTACCGTGTACTCGCCGTCGCCGGCGTAGGTGTGGTTTGCCGTGGCGCCGCTTGCGCTGCCGCCGTCGCCGAAGTCCCATTGGTAGGTCAGTGTGTCCGCGCCTGGGTCGGACGCGGCGCCGGTGAAGCCGAACTGAGAGCCCTCCGGACCGGTGTCTGGGACGATGGTGAGAGTGTCGATGGTGGGCGCGACGTTGGCGACGTTCACGGTGCGGGTGCGCTGGACCTGGTTGCCCTCGTCGTCCACGGCGCGGAAGGTGACGACGAACTGGCCGTTGTCGAGGAATGTGTGCGGGCGGCTGATCTCCATGCTGGTGACGCCGGTGCCGAGCTGCCCGGTCTCATTGGGCGTGCCGTCAGCCCAGATGAACGTCCAGTTCACCACGTCGAAGTTCGCTTTGCCGATGGTGCTTCGGTAGGTGCTGGTGGTTCCCTCGTTCAGGTTCGTGCCGCCGAAGAGGGTCGTCAGGGTGGGGGCCACGTCGGAGACGACGACGGTAAAGTTCTCGAAGTTCGAGCCGCCGTCTTCGTCGGAGACGGTGAAGCGGCCCGAGTAGGTGCCCTCGTCGGCGTAGGCGTGGGCGGCGGTCGCTGTAGTCGCGGTGGCGCCGTCGCCGAAGTTCCAGAGGTAGGTCAAGGTGTCGTTGTTGCCCGCCGGGTCCGAGGTTGCTGCGACAAAGCTGCCCACAGCGGATTCAGCGGGGGATGGGATGGTGAGGCTGTCGATGCTTGGGGCCACGTTGCTGACCGTGATGCTGGCCGTGTCGGTTGCGACGGCCCCGTTGCCGTCATCGACCCGCACGGAGACCAGCAATGTGGCCGGCCCGTCGATGCCGGTGTAGACGACGGTTGCGCCGGTCGCGTCGTCGTATTGACCGTCGCCGTCGAGGTCCCAGGCGTAGCTGAGGTTGTCGCCGTCGGGGTCATTGCCGACGGCGACCAGGGTGACGTTGGCGCCTTCGGCGACGGCGTACGGTCCGCCCGCGTCGACGGTGGGACTCTGGTTGGCGCTCTCCTCGACGCCCGCGGCCCACGCGACGGACTGCTCAAACAGCCTGTCGGCCATGCCTGTGCGGGTGTCGGTGGCGCCATAGCCGGAGCTGGCCATGTACAGGGGGCCCAGGTAGACGAGACGACCTGCGCCCTCCTCATCGGCGACGATGGCGTTGGCCGCCGGTCCTGATCGGCGCAGCCCTCAAATGGTACGGGCCGATCCGCCGCGCAACGTGGGTTTAATGACCATACCGACGCTGGCGCCTTCGTCGGTGATCGCGTCTAACCAGGTTCGTGCTGAAAAGCATATCCTTATTGCGATTCGCAGTCAGAACACTTTTTTGCGTTCGAACGCGATCGAAGCCGGTGCGTATCTACCTGCTAGAGCGGCGTCGCTGGTTGCGATCGG
>CALBXO010000572.1 GCA_937890335.1 uncultured Pseudomonadota bacterium
TCAAAGGCTTTGTACCCTTCGAGCAAGGCAGTGAGGCCGTCGACGCTGTTTCGGTGTGCGCTGGCCCGAATGATCGCTGGCAATTGCTCCTCGTGGTCCCGCAGGAACTCCTCCCCGAGTATGGCGGGCAGCGCGGCCCAGGCCATGGCGGTCACACCGCCAGCTCTCAAGACCTCCAACCACGAGCGGACGATGGCCCGCCTGACGGCGGAGTCGCCGTCGCCAGTGCTGGTGAGAACGAGCCTTCCGACCCGGTGTGGCACCCTGGCCGCGAACGCCAGCGCGAGCCGCGCGCCAAAGCTGAAGCCCGCCAGGTGCGCGGTTCCCACGCCGATTTCGTCCAACAGGGTCGCCAGATCCCGCACGTGAACGTCCAACCCAAGCGGGACGGGCCCGACGGGGCTGCGGCCCTGCCCGCGCGCGTCATAACTGATGACAGTGAAGGACTCGGCCAGACGGCGCGCCTGGGTCATCCAATTGACGGTCGACTGGCTCATGCCGTTGAGCAGCACGAGCGGTGGACCGTTGCCGCGGGTCTCGTAGTGAAGCTCGAGCCCGCCAACGTCGGCGGTAGGCAAAGTCGGGCTACTCCTGGAGATCTTCGGGCAGCTTGGTGAGGTTCAGACCACCGGTATAAGCGTAGCTGACGAAGTCGTCGTACGCGTACACGATGATTCCAAACTGGGCGTTGGCCTCGATGTGGTGCGGGCCGTCGTCCAGCGGGATGTGGGCGCGGATGAAGTTCTGACTCTCGATGAGCTCCGGATCGTAGTCCATCGGGTCGATCGGCGCGCCGTCAATCATCAGGTTGGTGCCCGGCTGCACGACGACGGTGACGTAGTCGAGCGCATAGGTCGGCGGCGTCAGGATGTCGTACTCCGTGCGGTATTGCTCCTGGGGTGGGACGAGGAAGAACGCCGGGTCGCCGGCCTGGTTTCCAAAGTCCTCAAGACCCGTGGAGAACTGTCCACTCATGAACGCGCCGACCAGGACCGGGTGGTTCGAGTCCACGCTGAGACCCACGCGCGTCCCAAACTCACAGTGCTCGCCCGTGTTCAGGGAGATGACGTTGGTACGGCTCAGTTTGTCGCGGCAGTTCGGCGTCGCGGAAGGCTCGGCCGATTGGGGCAGCGGGTTGAGGTCATTGAACGGTCGGTCGAGGGTAATCTCGGTGCCGTCGCGCCGCGCGAGGAACTTCCAGTAGGTCGCCTCGCGCGTTTGCGCGCCGCGCCCGCGCAGCTTCAGGGGCGCAAGGATGTAGTTGCGCCCCCATGTCTCCGCGGGGAACAGCTGCTGCTCGATGTGGTCGCACGCCCATTGGTGGAATGGGATGAATGTGCACGCGTGCCCGCCAAAGACAGCGATGGGTTTGGTGGCGACAATCTTCGTGCCGGTCAGATCGGTGGCAAGTCGCTCCGCGGTCTCGAGGTTGAGCACCTCCTGACGGTCCAGTGTGAGGCGAATGTTACCCTCCGCGTCCGGCTGGCCGTCCAGCCGCGGGTCGGTCGAAGGCCGGAGCTGTCGATCTCCGAGCTCGACGGTGACCTCGGTGTCGTCCTCCGTCGCGACGATGGTGACGGTGGCCGGAAGCGACACGTTCGTGTTGCTCGGATGGTTCCACGTCGGGTAGGTCATCGCGTAGTAATTCTTGGTCAGCGCCCCCGTCGGCAGCAGGATCGAAGCGTCATTCGTGAAGCTGAAATTGCAGCAGATGGGGTTGAATTGGTACGCGACGATCGGGCGGTCCGATTTGATGTGCCAGGCGATGCGGGACACGCTGGTCACATAGGGCTCGGGCTGCATGCGCGGGAACGGAATCTGCAGCGTACCGCCCGGCGGGACCTCGATGTCCTCGAGCGGACCGTCGATCGGGTCCCCCACGCGGTCACCGGAGGCATTGAGCACCTCGGTCCGCACCGCGGTGGGCGGGAAGTAGCAGAAGCCGCGCAGGCACTCGCCACCCCGGCCGCACTCGATGTCAAAGGTGCATGACTCGGGCCGCGTCAGCCCCGGAATCGGCACCTCGGTGATGGCATCCATGATCGTCCCCTCCGGGGTGCGGACCGTGATGCGCGCTGTCTCCTCCTGCGGGTTGCTCAGCACGACGGCGAACGGCGCATTCGGGGTCGAGTTCTCGTCGGGGTCGAACAGGAGGTTGTTGTCGAGCTCGACGGGCCAGTACTCGCAGCCGATGTAGCTGGCCTGCGCGTCGGCCAGCTCACAGGGGTCCAGGCAGGCGCCGGCGGAGCAGGTCACACCCTCGCTGCAGGTCTCCTGCGGCTCGTACTCGGTGCCCTCAGAGTTGCACAGGCCCGGCGTGTCCTCGCCCAGGCAGACGCGCTGGCCGGGAATGCACTCTACCTCGACACACGTCGGCTCGTCGTCGATGGTCCGGCATACCGACCTGCCCTCGCAGTTGGTGATGAACGTCTGGTTGCCGCGGAAATTACATCTCTCGATGGCGCGATCGTTCTCGTTGAGGCAGCGGATGATGCTGTCGGGCTCGCACTCCACGTTCGGAACGTCCGGTTCGTCTTCGGTCGCGTCCGGCTCGTCCGCGACATCGGGCGTATCGGGCGTATCGGGGCCCGTGTCGGCCGGGGTGTTGTTGTTCGGGTTGTTGTTCGGGTTGTTCCCGCCAGGACCGGTGTCCGGGTTGCCACCGCAGCCGCCGATCATCACGACCAGCAGGGCGGCAATCACGTGTCTCATGTTTCCTCTTGGGTCAGGAGCGCGTTGGTACCCCATCGTGGCCGGAAGCCTAGCGGAGTGGCGCGGTGCGGGCAAGGTCACCCTGGGCGCGACGGCGGAGGCGGACGGGGTCAAGCCGCCCCTCACAACTCCAGTTCGGGGTCCTTGGGGACGGGGCTGGCCTCGGGCTGAGGCTGCGGGTCGGCGTTCGGGCGGACCGGGTTGGGAGCCGGCGCGGTCTGGGCCGGTGGCTGTACATCCATTGGGTTGGGTCCGGGCGGCGCTGCGCGAGGCGCGGCGGGTTCCGGCGCACGCTCGGGGACAGCGGGCGTGCGCGGCGGCAAAGCTTGCACAGCTGGTCCGCGCGCTTCGGGCGTGTCGGGCACACGGATGCCGGCGGCGCGGAGCTCGGCGAGCAAGGCGTCCACGGACCGCACCCGCTCATGGCCGTCCCGGAACGTTCCTGCGTCCATGGCCTTGGCGCGCGCAAAGTTCCTGCGCGCCATCCCGAGAAGGCGCCCCACCTCCTCCAGGCGGCCCACACCCAGCGCATATTGCTCGTCGCCCTGCAGCTCCAGCAGCTCTTCCTCGTGTCCCCGCCCGGACAGCTTGCGCGCCTGTGTGATGAGGTCCCGGGCAGCGGCGAGCTGGTCCGGCCGTCCGAGGAGGCGGCGCGCCTGCTTCACCGCGAGGTCGTACAGGCGCGCTTCGCACTCCGCTTGATCCGCGCACGGGCCCGGACGGACTGCGAGGTCAGAGTCCACGCGGATGGGTGCGAACGCTTCTGTCGGCCGGAATGGGGCGTGCCCCCAGGGGGCATAGACGCCCTTCTGCACGCTGACTTCGCCGCCGTCGTGGACGAACTCGTAGGTCTCCACATTCTCGTTGGACAGCCAGATGTAGAGCATGGCGAGCGTGAGCGCGATGCCCACGCCCCACAACCAGCGGCCGAACCGTCCGGGTGTGTTCTCCTGCTCAGTCACCGGGGTCCTCGAAGCTCATGATGCCGATGTAGGGTAGCTGGCGGTATCGCTCGTCGTAGTCGAGGCCGTAGCCCACAACAAAGTGGTTCTCGATGGTGAACCCGACGTACTTCATCGGTACCTCCACCCTGGTGCCCGACGGCTTGTGGAGCAGAGTGCAGATCTGGACACTGGCGGGCTTTCGCGTCGCGAGATTGTCCAGGAGGTACTGCATGGTCAGGCCCGTATCCACGATGTCCTCCACGATGAGGACGTGGCGGCCTTCCACGTGCTGGGACAGGTCCTGCGTGAGGCGCACGACACCGCTGGACTCCGTCCGGCTGCCGTAGCTCGACAGGCCGAGGAAATCGCACGTCAGACCCGGTAATTCGGTCTGCCTGATGAGGTCCGTGAAGAAGAGAATGGAGCCCTTGAGCACCGCGACGGCGACCACGTCCTGTCCGGCGTAGTCCCGCGTGAGCTCGGCGCCAAGGGCGCGGACGCGCTCCTGGATCTGATCTTCGGTCAGGTAGGGGGCGACCCGCTCGACGCGGCCATCTCGTTGCGTAATGAGTTCTTCCGACATGGGCGCACCATAGCACGCCCGAGCCGTCTGGGGGAGGCTCGCGCAGACTACTGGCAGGCGCTGCGCTGGGCGACATTCACGCCGGAACCCGACGCGCGACAGGCGTTGGAGTAGGTGCGGCCGTCGCAGCCGCAGACTGGATTGAAGTCGGCGGTGCAGATGTCGGGGATGACCTCGCACGACCCACCCACGTCAAACAGGACGCCGCACGCGTTGTTGTCCACGCTGTGGAAGCAGAACTCGCCCCCGCCGCAGTCGGCGTTGACCTGGCAGCCCCCCGGCTCCTGGCACGCGCCTTCGCTGGCGACGCTGACGCCGGCGGCGCCCGCGTTGCACGCGTTGGAGTACGTCTGTCCGTCACACCCACAGACCGGGTCGACGTGACGGGGGCACACATCGGGGATGAAGCTGCAGACGCCGGGATGATCGGCGGCGCCACACATGGCCGACACCGGGAACGCGCAGTACTCGCCGTCCTCGCAGGGCTGCGCGCCGCGCACGCCACACAGTCGCTCCGGGACCTCGCACTCGCCCACGGAGGCGACATTGACGCCCGCGGCGTCCGCGGCGCAGTCGTTGCCGTACGTCTGCCCGTCGCACCCGCACACCGGCGCGAACTGCTCGGTACAGAAATCGGGCTTGTCGGTGCAGGTGCCCTCAAACTCCAGAAGCAGACCGCAGGCGTCGGCTTCGGGGTAATTGCAGAACTGGGCATTGCCGCAGTCCCCGTCGGTGAAGCATTGGACCGTCGTCGGCTCGCAGGCGCCGTCGGTGGCGACGCTTACGCCGCGTGACGCTGCGTTGCAGGCGTTGGAGTAGGTCTGGCCGTCGCAGCCACAAACCGGCGCAAACTCGCGGGTGCACACGTCGGGGATGGTCTGGCATTCGCCGCCCTGATCTCCGGCGCCGCAGTGTCCGCCCTCGTACGCGCAATAGTCGCCTGCACCGCACTGGATGCCGGCGATGCCGCCGCAGAAGTCGGAGGGCTCGGCGCAGTCCGGGTCCGGTCGAGCACACACCAGATCGCAGATGCCGTCCCCGTACCACCCGCGCTCCTCACAGGGGTCGGTCGTGCCGCAGTCCGGGTCCGCCCGCAGGCAGAATGGGTCACAGACGCCGTCGCCGTACCAGCCAAACTCGGCGCAGACGTCAAAGCCGGAGTCGGTCTTGCCGGCGGCGCGGCGCGCCTCGTCTTTGGTCAATTGCGTGGCGTCGTCGCCACCGGTGTCCGAATCGTCCGCGCACGCGGCGAGGGTCAAGAGTGCGGCCACGGCCGCGACAGTCAGAAATCTCGTGTTCATCATCACATCCATTTCGAATCGATCTCGGTGAAAATCATCCTGGCCCACCGGCCCGACACCCCCCTGAGCAAGGCCGGCGCCAATTGTTCAACCCCGCTGTGGCGGGCTTTGCTGGCGCAGGACTCCCTAAGGTGGCGGATGGTCAAGCCACCAGCTTGAGGCATGGTGGACACAAGGATTTCCACGCGCGGGCGCTGCGTGGCGCCGCCGCCATGGCGTGGCGTGCATACCGCGCCCCGGTGCGCCCAGATGTCACGCTCGGAGCGCCCGGGGGCAGTGGCCCAGCCCTTGCTCTTGTGGGAGACGGGCCTGCTCTGCCTGGAGGGAACATGCTGCCACGGACCGTCGCGCGATCACTCTGCCTGACACTGCTCTGCGTCACCGGATGCCTCGGGGCGCCGACGCCCGAAGACACCGAGCGCACTTCGCAGCCGGTCATCGACGGCACGCGAGAGCCCAGCTACGTGGAGATGACGGCGGGCCAGCAGCTCGGTGTGATCTACCTCACCTCCAGCGGCCGGCCGGGCTCGTATTGGTGTAGCGGGACTCTGGTCGCACCGACCATTGTGACCACCGCCAAACATTGCACCGACGGCAACCGGAACATGGCCGTGGCCTTTGGGCGCGACCCCTCCGGAAACGACCCCATCATCGACGTGGCGCGCGTGTTTGAACATCCGTCCGTGGATGTGAGCATCCTCGTCCTGGCCCGCGACGCGACCCAGGTCGTACCCGGGGTCGCGGTCACGCCCATCAACCGCCGGCCGCTCACCGGCAGCAATGTGGGCGACCAGGTGGAGGCGGGGGGCTACGGCGAGACCCGTCAGCAAGGCCGCAGCGGGCGCTGGTTTGGTGCTCTCGAGATTGTCCAGGTCAGCTCCACGGCCATCAACATCTACGGCCAGGGTCGCAGGGGCTTTTGCTTTGGAGACTCCGGTGGACCGGTGTTCATGCGGGACCAGAACGGTCAGACCGTCACCGCGGCCGTCATCTCCGCGACGCAGGACCAGACCTGCCTCGGGTGGGGCTTCACGGAACGGCTGGACGTGCTGGCGAACTGGATCGACGAGATCGAGGCTGGAAACAACCCGGACGGCGGGTGCAACGGGCTGGATTTTCTGGGTCGTTGCGACGGCGACGTCGCCCAGTGGTGCGAACAGAACATCGTCCGCACGCGGGACTGCGGGGCCAAGGGCGTGGGCTGCGGATTCATCGACAACCAGGTGGGCTACATCTGCGATTGCGCCGGGCTGCCGAGCGGTGGCAGGTGCCACGGTGACGCGATCCAGCGCTGCGACGGCAACCGGTTGCAAGAGGAAGACTGCTCGGAGCGGGGGCTGACCTGCGGACTCGTGCAGGGGGCGCCGACTTGCACGGACGAGCCGCAGCCCGCGCCGGACCCGGAGGACGACCCCGCGCCCAACCCCGACGGCGACCCCGCCCCCGATCCGGGTGGCGAGCCTGCGCCCGACCCCGGCGGCGACCCGGCCCCGGACCCGGACCCGGACCCTGCACCGGAGGATGATCCCGCCCCAGATCCGGACGCGGACCCGGACCCCGGCGGCGAGCCGGCGCCCGACCCGGGGGGGCAGAACCCCGAGGACGAGACGCCCGGACCTGGCGGAGGTCAGCCGGAGGACGGTTGGGCAGAATCGGACGAGGAGTTTGGCGAGCTGACCGCCGAGGACGAAGCCTGGCTCAACCGTCGTGACGGGGCATCGGATCCGGCCGCAGGATGCTCGTCCGTGTCCGGCGACCAGAGTTCGCCCTGGACCTGGCTGCGCCGGCGCTGACCGCCGCGGAACGCGGTCGGGTCAGACCCACGCGTTGTTCATGAGCTCCCCAAACCCGCCACCACCAGGCACGATGTAGTCGTTCTCGTTGAGACCTGACTCCTCGTCCCACTGACTACCTGGCACGGTCTTGAGAATCTCCGCGGGGCTCATCCCGCGATCCAACCGAAGGGCGTAGATTTTCACCTCGGGGTGGTCATCGCGCAGGCGCCGGATGAACTGCGGGGTGACGATGAGATTCAACGTCATGACGTCGGCCGGGTCGCCACCGAACGTCTCCTTGTAGTAGCGGATGGCGGTGGACAGGGAGGCGCCCGTCGCCCCCATTGGGTCTGGAAAGAGGACCACGCGACCGTCGATGGGCCCGCCTATCTTTTTTCCGTCGATCCGGGCGCCGACCACATTGTCCTGCGCGTCTACGGCGCGGCTCATGATCAGGTGATCCTGCCGCACGACCATGGGGTCCAGGACCCGGTTGAGAGTGTTGTAGCAGGTCAGTGAGGGGAGGATGCCGGCGCGGGCGATGTCCACGGAGACCGTGCGCGTGGACCTGTCGACCATCAGCCCCTCAAACACTCCCCTGCCCTCCTGCCGCTGCCCGCGGGACAGCGCGTCCTGCATGCGCGATTCGTAGGCGGAGCGCTTGCGCGGAAACTCCGTGTTGATCACGTACCAGATGAGCCGCGTGTAGAGCGTCTCGACCAGGTGGTTGATCTCGGGCTGGAGGGTCTCCCGCGCGCAGAGTCTGGCCAGAAGCGTCAGCGCGAGCGGGTCCTCCAGGATGTGAACGCCCGCTCCATACCTGTGCTCAATCTCGGCCCTGTGGCCCCGGGTCGCAGCGTGTTGCTGGTCCAGCATTGTTCAGTCCATGTGGTGGATCTTGGTTTGTTTCGCGCGGGCTTCAAGCCCCGCTCGGTAGCAGCGACGGCATCGGGGCTCGTAATGATCCTGGGCGCCGATCAGCACCTGGGCCTCGGCCTCGGTCACGCGGTAGGACCGCCCAGCGGGGTTGCCGCAGACCATGCAGATGGCCAGCGCCTTGGTCACGTACTCGGCCACTGCCATCAGGTGGGGCATGGGACCAAATGGCAGGCCGCGGTAGTCCTGGTCCAGGCCCGCACAGATCACGCGGATTCCGCTGTGTGCGAGGTGTTCGGCCACGTCGACCACGGACTCGTCAAAGAACTGGACCTCGTCGATTCCGACGACATCCGTCGCATCGGTGATGTGCGCGAGAATCTCCTGCGGCCGCACGATCGGGCTGCTCTCCAGCGAGATTCCCTGGTGGCTGACGATGGACTCGACGGCGTAGCGGTCGTCTTTGGCAGGTTTGACGCAGACGACGCCCTGCTGGGCGATGAGGGCACGGCGCAGGCGCCGAATCAACTCCTCGGTCTTGCCCGAGAACATGGGGCCACAAACGACCTCGATCCAGCCGGTGTCCCTGGGTTGAAGCTGCATGATCCCCCTCCGCGTGCACGGAGGGTTTAGCGCGAACCCTTCTTTGGTCGCAACCGCATCGCAGCCATGCCGAACTTCATCGCGTGGCCCACATTGCCGCCAATCTGAATCCGCCCTTCGGCGAACGCCGCAGCCGGGCGGACGGAACCGTCGAGCAGGCCCGCGTAGTCCTCCGCCGTGACAGTGACGGTGAATTCGCGGGTGGACGCGTCGCCGGCGTCGTAGCGACCCACCCACAACTCGCTGACGAGGTCGCGCGTGGTGCCGTCCGGGTCGACGTAGTCGGTGGCGATCAGCCGCACGGTCCCGCCTACCCGCGCAACGCGCGCCAGGTCTTCGGGGCGCAGCACGTGATCGCTGCCCGCTTGCTCGGCCAGCCGGTCCGCCCAGGCGACCAGGCGGGGCTGTGTGATGGGCCAGTCGCGGGCCTCGGTCACCACGGTCATCAACGGGTTGTCCGCGGTGGTTCCGGGGACGGCATGCCCGCCGTCCGAGTCAAAACTGATGGTCCAGACCGGTTCGTCTGCGCCGTGGAGGATGAAGCCCAGGACAATGGGCTCTTCACAGCGCCGGCCGAGGTTGCCGAGCGCGAGCGTGGGCACAACCTCAGAGAAGAACGCGCGGTACGTCACAGCTCCAACTCTCCCTTGAAGACACGGGTGGCGGGCCCGCGCATGACGGCGACACCGCGCGCGCTGGCACGGATGGACAGGTCCCCACCTGGCAAGCTGACCCGAACGGCCCGATCCGATGGGCAAAGGCCCAGGTGAACCAGGGTGGCTACCGCGGCGCAGGCGCCGGTCCCGCAGGCCAGGGTCGCCCCCGCTCCGCGTTCCCACACCGCCAGCGCGACGTGCGAAGGCTCCATCACGCGCGCGAATCCAATGTTGGCGCCCTCCGGCGAGAACGCCATGTGGCTGGTCAGTGACGGTCCCAGGCGCGCGCATGCCTGCACGGGATCCTCCTGAACCACTGTTACGGCGTGAGGGTTGCCGGTGGACGCCCGGTGCAGAAGCAAGGTCTCCCCGGCAATCTGGATTTCTGCCGTCGCGCCCCTCTCCACCTGGCCCATGGGCACGGTCACCTGCCCATCCTTGACCTCGCAGACGTAGGGACCGTCGTCCGTCTCGATGGTCCAGACCCCGTCGCCACGCTGTGCGGCGACGCAGCGCAGGCCGTTGCCACACATCTCGGGGCGGCTCCCGTCAGGGTTCAGGACGATCATGCGGCCGCCGCCGGTGCTCACGACCAAGACCCCGTCGGCGCCGACGCCAAAGTGCCGGCTACAGATGCGCGCCGCCGTAGCAGCGCCGTCCTCAACGAGCTCCCAGGCCGCCTCGGCTACGATTACAAAGTCGTTGCCGAGGCCTTCCCACTTCTCAAACGCCAGGATCAACGGACGGTTACCCGGAGGTCGTAGGTGATCTCGCCCTCGTCGGCGGGGATGACGCAGAGCACGTAGAGGCCGTCGATGGGGGCGGTCCAGTCCAGGGATTCGTTGTCGGTTCTGGATGTCGCCGCTGCGATCTCCACGCGCGTGATGGTGTAGAGGAACAAGTCCAGGTTGAGGGCCTGGTGGTCGAAGGTGGCCAGGACCTCCAGGCGCTCGTCCTGCCGGACGTCGAGCTCCCAGCAGTCACCGCTGATGGCGGGTGGCTCGAACGTGGCGCAGATGCGCAGGTCGTTGTAGGTGCCCGGCGCCAGCGAGATGGCGTCGTCGATCCGGTTGTTCGGCTCCATCTCGTCCTCCTCGCAGAACGCAACACCCTGGTCGCACACCTGGTTTTGCACGTCGCAGGTCTGCGGCGCTGCGCAGTCGGCATCGTCCAGGCAGCCGGGCTGGCATTGTCCCTCAAAACAACCCTGGAAGCCGGGGCAATCCGCCGGGACGCTGCAGGAGCAGACCTCGTCGCGACAGGTCTGGCCGTCGCCACACTGCGCGTCGCGCGCGCAGCCGAAGCCGCAGAACATTCCGAACGCGCCGTCCTGACAGCGCTCGCCCTCGCGGCAGTCAGCGTCGCGGCCGCAACCACGAGTCTGGCAGGTCCCCGACCCGCCGTCGCAGGTATTGTGCGCGCCGCAAGTGTCGGGGTTGGTGCGGCAGGCAGCGATGCAGACGAAGGCCCCGTCGTCGTTGGGGTCTTCCAGGCAACGGGTGTCCAGGCTGCAGTCGTCGTCGCCGTTGCACAGGCGCGGTGAACACAGCCTCTGGATGTTGTCCTCGTCGTCGACGATCTCGCGACACTCGGCGCCACCGGGGCACTCGTCGTCACCTCGGCAACCGGGAAGACAGGTGTCCACGTCCGCGTCGCAATAGCTTCCGAGCTCGCAGTCGTCGTCGTTGCGGCACCCGTCCACGCACTCCCGCGTGCGCGTGTCGCAGTGCGACTCGGGGCCGCAGCCCAGGACACGGCACCCTTCCTGGCAGACGCCATCGCAGTACTGGGCCGGCCCGCATTGCTGGTCGCGAACGCACGCCCGAGGGCCGCATTCGCCGTCGGTGCACCCGAGCCCGAGCTCGAACCCTCCGCACTCAAAGTCGATCTCGCAGGTAAACGAGCAGGCTTGCGTGTCCGGGTTGCAGAACAGGCCCGGCCCGCAGCTGTCGCCAAAGCAGGGCGGCCCACACTCTCCGATGCTGCAGGTCTGTCCGTCGGCGCAGTCGTTGTTCGTTTGGCAGCTGCAACGGAACGTGCCACCCAGGCACTGCTCTCCGCGCTCGCAATCCACATCCTCACGGCAGCCGATGCGGCAGATCATCTCCTGGCCAAAATCGAAGCAGATCTGCCCTTGGTCGCACTCGCCGTCCTCCTGGCAGGCGTCGATTTCGCACAGGCGGGTGTCGGCGCTGCACACGGAGCCTTCCGGGCAGTTGTCTGGGTTGTCCCGGCAGCCGGGCATGCAGAGGTTCTCGTCGCGCTGCTCGTCAAACCCGCAGAAGGAGAACTCGTCGCAGTCGTCGTCCGCCACGCAGCTCGGCGGCAGACAGCGCCGGGTCGGTTCATCGTTCTCGTCCACGGTGTCCTGACACGTCTCGCCAAATCCGCACTCGAGGTCGTCTCGGCAGCCCACTCGGCACAGGTTGGCGTCCGCGTCGCAGAAGGTTCCGAAGGCGCAGTGTTCGTCGATCAGGCAGCCATCCACGCACTCGCGCACGTCCAGGTCGCAGTACTGCTCAAACCCGCACTGGCCGGGGCGGCAGCCCTCCTCGCACAGCGCGGGGTCATCGTCCAGGTTGCAGAACCAATCCACCGGGCAGGTCTGGTCCATGGCGCATCGGATGGGACCGCACTCCCGCACCAGCGGGTCGCAGCGAAATCCGTTCTCAAAGCCGCCGCATTCGTTGTCGCGGCTGCATCCCTCGACGCACGATTGCGTGGCGGGCTGACAGACGAGTCCGTCTTCGCAGTCTCCATCGCTGGCGCAGGGAGCGACGCACGCACCATCCGCACCGCAGACCAGCCCCTCGGCACAGTCGTCCGTGTCCTGGCACGCGCACAGCCCCTCCACGCAGGCCCCGTCGCAAGCGTTGTTGTCGCGGCAGCCGGGTTCGCACCGCTGATCCGCGCACAGGCGACCGGGATCGCAATCGTCGTCCCCGACGCACTGGAAGGTCTCACACTCGCGCGTGCGGGCGTTGCAGCGGCTGCGGTCGCCGCAGTCGTCGGGGTCCGTCCGGCAACCGGAAAGGCAGGTACGCTCGCGCGTGTCTGGGTCGATGCCGCAATAGAAGCTCTCGGGACAGTCCTCGTCGAAGTTGCATTGGGGGGCGACGCAGCGGTGGCGGAAACCCACATCCAGGAACACGTCCTCGCAGACCTGGGGTTGCTCGCACTCGTCGTTGTCGCGGCAGCCGTCGAGGCACTCGAAGAAGAACGGGTCGCAGTAGAAGCCCAGCGGGCAATCGCCATCCTCCACGCAACCCGCTTCGCAGATGCGGGACTCGGTGTTGCAGTGTTGGTCCTGGGGGCACCCGTCCACGCGGCAACCTTCGACACAGACATTCTCGCGCCCGGAGGTGTCACAGTACTCCTCCGCCGCGCAGTCTCCGTCCCGCTGGCAAGGACCGGACTCACACTCGCGCGTGTCCGCGTTGCAGGACTCGCCGTTTCTGCAGGAATCGGGCTGGAGACGGCATCCGTCCAGGCAGCGGTCACGACCGAGATCGTCGTCCGGTCCGCAGTACGTATCCCGCGGGCAATCCGTGTTGGATGCGCATCCGGGCTCGCAGATCCATCCGTCGCGGTTGCACAGCGTGCCCAGGTCGCAGTCTCTGTCGCCGCGACAACCGGGGCGGCAGAGTTGCCCGTCGCCGTCGTCTTCGCACACCAGGCCGTCGGGGCACTCCTGGTCGTTGACGCAGTCGATCTCCGGTAGATCCGGGACGTCGGCGTCCTCGGTGTCCGGCGTGTCGCCCATGTCGCCCATGTCGACCGCGTCGCCAAGGTCCGCAGCGTCGTCGGCGTCGGCGGCATCTTCGGCGTCGTCCGGCGTGTCGCCGCCGTCCGGATCGGCGTCGGGTGCATCGGACTCAGTGTCCTCGGCGTCAGGGTCGGCGTCCCGCGCGTCCCCGCCCGTGTCGCCGTCCAGATCGCCGCCGGCGTCGCCGTTGTCGATGGGGTCGGTGGCCGCATCGTCGGAGCATGCGGCGAGCGAGAATGTCAGGCCAAGAAGGAGAACCAGGCAGCGAGATCTGAACACGGTCGAATCTCCGGACTCGATGTTGGAAGCGCCGTCCCGGATTCTAGCACAATCGACCTCGGGTACCGTCAAGGCGCAAAGATCGAGGCCCGGCGCCTGGGCTGCTGGGGGCCGTTGATCTCGGCGGACGCGTCGTCGTCCTCGTCGTCGTCAACGACCGGGGGCGGCCGGTTCCGCACGAGGTAGATGGCCCGAACCGCCATGCCCAGCAGCACCCAATAGAACGTGCTCAGGGCGGTGTAGCTGAACCGATCGCCAAAGATGTTCAGGACCATGCTGGCGAGGATGCACATGAACAGGCCCAGCCCCATGGAGCGGAGAAACGGCGTGTCGCCGATCCGGTACAGGCGCAGCGCCACGGCCATCGCGATGACGTAGAGGGCCAGGTAGAGAGCGATGCCGAGTATCCCTAGCTCGGCCATCTGCTTCACGTACATATTGTGCGTGTCCAGTCCGGCGGGATTCACGTGGTGGAACGCGTGGTAGCCGATGCCGGTGATGGGGTAGTCCAGGAAGTAGTCCCACGCCAGCTTCCAGAAATCGATGCGAGACGCTGCGGAGCTGTCCAGCTCCCCGCCACCGCTCTGCGTCATCTCCGCGCGATCCGTGATGGACGCCGGAAGGATGGCCGGTGCGATGAGCGCGAAGCCGATCATGGCGACAACCAGCGCACGTGACTTGATGAAGCCGTAGAGGACGATGCCGAGCGCCAGCGCCATCCACGCGCCGCGGGAGTAGGAATAGACGGTGCCCCAGAGGCAGAACCCAAACGCCGCGGCGAACACGAGCTTCTTCCAGCGCTTCTTGAGCCCCGCCGCCAGGCACATGAACAGCAGGCCGTATTGGGTGTAGAACGCGGCGAGCTCGTTGCTGCCGAGGTGCGTGAAGGTTCCCTTGACCCGCATATCGTGGCTGTAGTGCCACGCGCTGGCGTCCATATACTGGCTGTAATGGACGCGGAACATGTAGGGGAGGATGGCCGCCATGGCGAACATCATCCACTCCATCTCGCGCTCTTCGTCGAAGATGCCCTGCGCGAAGAAGAAGAACATCATCGTCGTGAAGTAGTCTTTCCAGAACGTCACGTGCGGGTCGCTGAGCGTCACCGGGAGATCGATGTCCAGGAAGAACGCCGCCTGCCACATGCCGAGGAACGTGAGGACGATGTAGACGATCAGCGGTGCGGAGATGGGGTTCTTCACCACCATCGGGCCACCGCGACGTCGGCGGACCACCAGCCAGGCCGCGAACATCCCGAGGAGCATGAGGTTCTGGAAATTGATTCCAGTGGGCCCCTTCGGGATCTTGTCGATCAGGTTCTGGAGCGACAGGAGTGGAACGACGAGGAAGATGAGGTAGCGCATCCTTCCTCGATGATGGACGCGTCAGTGATGCGCGTAAAGCTCGATCTCACCCTGCCGCTCTTCGGGCAGGTCCAGGAACTCAAAGCCCATGCCGTTGGTGTCGCCGGGGCCGCCCACGCGGGACACGCGGGACCACACCCGCACGAGCGCGCCGGTCACCGGGGACTCGAATTCGAGCAGGAATCCCTGGCCGGGTTCAAAGAGAAGGTCCGACTCCACAAAGAGACCGGAGGCGCTGATGTCCACGGCGTCGAGCCGGATGGGGCCCCAACCCTGCTCGTCGCGCAGGACCACGGCGCGTCGCCAGGTGCGACGGCGCGCGCGGCGGTGTCCGGGACTGTCGAGGGGAACGCGAAGAGGGCGAAGCGAGAGGTCGGTCTCTTCCTGAAACCGTAGCGAACGACTCATGGGGGCCTCCTTCCTTGGTAGCCTGTTCACAAGCTACTTCGGCGCGGGCCACGCTCAAGAATTTTCAGTCCATGCCGGGAAATCCAAGCCGGCGAGCCGCTTCGTAGAGGACGATGGCGCTCGCGTTGGCCAGGTTCAGGGAGCGCACCCTGCCCGTGATGGGAATCCGAAAGTGGCTGTCCGGGTAGCGGTCCAGCAGCTCGGGCGCCAGTCCGCGGCTCTCTCGACCCATGACAAAAACCACGCCCGGCTCAATCTGCGCGTCGGAATGCGGCCGGGTCCCTCGGGTGGTCATCAACCGCAGCCGGCTCGGCGCAAACACGGACGCCACCGACTCCCAATCGGGATGGATGCAGAGTGTGACGCCGGGCCAATAGTCCAGCCCGGCGCGCCGCAGGTAGCGGTCCTGCAGCACAAAGCCGAGCGGCTCGACAAGGTGCAGGATCGCCCCGGTGCCCGCACACAGGCGGGCGATGTTGCCCGTGTTTGCAGGAATCTCTGGCTCGACGAGCACGAGATGCACGTTGGCGTCGGCTGCGGTTCCCCAGGCGGGGTCGATGGGCGAGAGGACAATCTGCTTGTTGGTCATCGGCGGATTTTCGTGCGGGTAGCGATGGTGAACAGTCGGAGGCTTCCGCTGCGCAGGACGACGCAGTCGGCGTTGGTCGTGGACGCGGCAAAGAGGCCAGCGTCGCGCGGGTAGCGTGGGGCCTCGTCGGCGTGGCTCAATACGACGCTGTCGGCCTCGGACACGGCGACCACGTCCAGTGGGGGCGCCAGCCCCTCGCGGGCGTAGGCATTGGCCGCGCGCTTCCAGTGCGAGGCGTGACCCAGAAACGCGACGGTCCCCTCCCCCTTCACAGCGTTGAGCACTGCGACCGGGGCCACGGGATCGGGGTTCCGGCTGAATCCCTTTTGCACGGCGCCCTCCGCGCCATTCACAAACAGGTTGTAGTACGCCTCGGTGGAGGGGTGGCTGCGCGCGCAGTCGATGGCGCCGGGCACAAAGATGAAGGTGCCGAATGCGGCCACGGCTACGGCGAGCGGCACACGTCGTGGAATGGGAAGATCCCGCGTTTCGATGGCGCTCGCAGCCCGCGTCATCAGGCGGCTGAGCGTGCATCCGGCAAACACGGCGACGAACGGCAGAGCGAGCGCCACAAAATCCAACCCGTGCAGCCCCGTTCGCCCGGCGAGCCAACTTCCGGCCCATACGGCCAGCAGCGCGCCAAACACCCACCGCTTTGCCTCGCGGGCCTCCGGACCGGCTGCCTCAGGGTCCGCCGTCAGCGTCTGCTGCGGCAGGAGGCGGCCCATGGGCGACGCGCGCAGCCACTTGATGACCATCTCGCTGAGCACCCCGGCGAGGCCCAGAACCGCGCCGACCGGCGTCATGGTGGCGGCCAGGATGACCGGACCCGCGTGCCACGGAAGGCGGCCCGATGTGACCAACTCGTCGAGGTACACGATCGGGGGAAGCGCCTGCTCGACCCAGCCGAGGACAAAGTGGCCCGCCCAGGCAGCGGGGCCCTCGCTCCACGCCAGCGGTGAACCGAACAGGGCCAGGGGTAGCGCCACCGCGGGAATGAGCAGCAGTCGGAGGGGGAATGAGGTGGTCTCCACGAAACCGGGCGGAGCGTTGGGGTTGAGGCCCTCGCGTCTCATCCAGGCGCGCGTGAGTCCCTTGTCGGTCACGGTCAGGACCAGCCACAGCGGCACGAGCAGCAAACCGGCCTGCCCGTTGAGGATGGCCAGCCCGAGCGCAAAGGGGGCGACCGCGGTCCAGGCCGCGCTGCGACGGGCGCGGTACATGGCGTACACGGCGAAGCAGAACCCGCACACCGCCGCTGCGCCCGGTCCCACGGTGGTGCCCAGTCCCAGGATCCGCGGCGTCAACACAAAGACCGCCACGGCCCCCACAGCCCCCGGTGGCCCCCCTGCCCTGCGACCCAGGCCCCAGACCACCGGGACGCAGAGGGACAGACTCAGCGCCGAGACAAAGTGCCCGGCGCGCAGGGGCCCCATCCCCAAGGCCACCAGGCCACCCACCGTGCCCAGAGTCAGCGGCGGCCAGCTTCCTCGCCAGGCCTCTGACGTCGCCGCCTCTCCCAACCACCAACGCGCGACGTGGGATGCTGCGTCGGCAAACTCGAGACCGCTCTCGGACGCGCCGCGAAACGCGAAGCCCCACCAAAGCGCGGCGAACGTCGCCAGACCCAACACCGGCGCGATCCAGCGCAAGCCCTGGGGCGCGTCTGTCGCCCTGCCCGTCATGGCGTGTGCTCGAGCTGTACACAGAAGTGGCGCCTGCCCGGGCGCGCGGCGCTGACCTCAAGGGAGACGTCCATTCTTGTGGATACCGACACCCGGAACGGCGCCCACCCCTTACGGCTCTTGACGGTACGGCGCACCGCCTCGCGCTCGCCCACTTTGACCGTGAACTCGACCGGACCGCCGCCGGGCGTCTGTGCCGCCGCGTCGCTGAACGCGTACTTCCCGGTCAGCGTTCCGCGCGGGACCTGTGGGAATCGCACCCGCAGTGCTTTGCCTTTGAGTGGGTGCATCCACAGGCAGGATTCGGACTTTTTCTGTACGGTGATGTCGGTTTCTCCGACCCACTCCCAGCTGCCCTCTCCGCACCGAGACCGGCCAAATCGGTGTGGAGTGCAGGGGCGTCCCGCCGAGATCTCAGCTCCGCGCAGCGCGGACTGCCATGTCCAGCCGTTTGGCTCACCAAACCGGCGCGCGGCCCAGGCTGGCGACTCGAACGTGGCCAGCCCACCGGACGGAAGGCCGCCGGGCTCGTGCGAGACGGCCACAAAGTCCTGTGTCGGCCTCGGGTGCCAGTCCGGCGCCGGGACGATCCGGCCACCGGCGTGCCAGACCACCTCCTCGCGGCGCAGGTCCGTCAGGAACGCCACGGGGGGCGGCGCGCCGGCGGAGACCTCTGACACCGCGCTGAGTGCCTGCGCTGCGTCCACGGCGGCGACGTCCTGCGGGTTGCTGGCCAGGCTGGCCACGGCGAGCGTGCACAGCCCGACCAGCAGCACCACTGAGGTGGCGCCGCCCGTACGGGTCTCCTGGGGTTCTTCGTGACCGCTCATCTTCCAGGGGATAGCACATCGCTTGCCACGCTGGGGAGCGCCTTCTACAGTGGCCACCGGCACGGCGAGGCAATGACGACGGGCAGCATTCGGCTCAAATTGGTGGGACCTCAACCGGTGGACTTCGTCTTCGATGACGATGTCGTCAGCATCGGTCGGGGCGACGAGAACATGATCGTGGTCAGCGATCCCCGGGTCTCCGGCGTCCATGGACGCCTGATCCGCAAGGGGAGTGGTTGGCTGTACGAAGATCTGGGTAGCACCAACGGTTCCATGATTCGCGATGCGGGCGGCAAGGACGTCGTCGTCGAGCCGCGCAAGAATCCGCGGGTTGCCGTGGGACCCGGTTGCAAGATCCTGCTCGGCGATGTGGCCCACCCCGTGCGACTGGATGTGCTCGAGGAGAAGGGGCGCCCCGGTCGCTCGCGCACAGCGGACTCCGTGTGGCGACGCTCCATGGGCGACGCCGGTCAGCTCGGGACCCAGCTGGTTCAGAACCCGCTGACGAGCCGAAAGATCCTGCACGAGCTGTTCGAGATGTTCCGCACCCTGGCAGCGGTCAGCGACCGAACCGCCGCCGTGACCGCGGTCCTCGACTTTGCTCTCTCCCACCTGGACGCACGGGTCGTGGGTATCTACACCCACACCGACGAGGCCCTCGCCCCAGACGCTGTCCGCAGCACCTGGGCCGAGATGCCCAGGTTGCCGTCCGGCGCCGCGTTCTCGACTCTGTTCCACGAGGTGATGGAGCAACGGCTCTGTGTGGTGGTCGATGACCAGATTTCGCTGCACAACTCGTTTGGCCGCTGGCCCGCCGGCGCCGTACGATCCGCAATTGCCGCACCGCTCATCGCCGGAGAGGATCTGGTGGGCGCGCTCTTCCTGGCCTCCGACAAGGTCTACACGCAGTTTGACCTCGACCTCGTGACTGTCGTGGCGCATCACGCATCGGCGTGCCTCCACAACACCGCCCTGATCGAGCGCCTCTCCGATGCGGAGCAGAAGCTGACCAAGGAGAATGAGTTTCTCCGGGAGGTTCTGGATCGAAAGAGCAGCGCGGTCGGGATCATCGGAGATTCGGTCGCCCTCAAGACCTCCCTCAAGCAGGTGCGGGTGGTGTCCCCGACGGACACGACCGTCCTGCTTCTGGGCGAGACGGGAACGGGAAAGGAGCTGTTTGCGCGCTACCTTCACGACTCCGGACCGCGCCGAAACAATGTGTTTGCCGCCGTCAACTGCGGCGCCCTGGCCGAGACGCTGTTGGAGTCCGAGCTCTTCGGTCACAAGAAGGGGGCGTTCACCGGCGCGTACGCGGATCGTAAGGGACTCTTCCACGTCGCCGATGGCGGCACGCTGTTCCTGGACGAGGTGGGGGATGTCTCGCCCGGCCTGCAGGTGAAATTACTGCGGGCGCTGGAGTCCGGGGACATCACGCCGGTGGGGTCGGTCAAGCCCCTGACCGTCGATGTGCGGATCGTGGCCGCGACCAACAAGAACCTGAACGATGAGGTCAAGGCGGGTCGGTTCCGCGAGGACCTGCTCTACCGCATCAACGTTTTCCCCGTGAACCTGCCTCCGCTGCGAGATCGCACCGGGGACGTGGAGATCCTGGCGAACTGGTTCCTGGAGCGTTTCAACGACAAGCTCCAGAAGCGTGTCACCGGGTTTGCCCCGGAGACCATCGGAAGGCTGCGCTCCTACAACTGGCCGGGCAACGTGCGCGAACTCCAGAACGAGATCGAGCGCGCGGTACTCCTCAGTGACGACGGCGAAATGATCTTGCCCGAGGTTCTGAGTGAGCGCATCTCCGGGATGGTGGAGCTGCCGGTCGAGGTGGGGCCGCTCAAGGAGACGATGGGACGGCTCGAAGAACAATACATCGTCCGTGCGCTCAAAGAGCACGGCGGCAACCGCACCAAGACCGCCGAGACGCTCGGCATCTCCCGGCAGGCCCTCACCGTCAAGCTGTCTCGCTACGGTCTGGTTCGCAACCGGTAGTGTCGCCGCCGGTGGACGGGAGCCCCCTGGACTCTCCGTCGGCGCCGTTTGTCTCGCCCTTGCTCGGTCCGCGATTGATTCAGAATCCCAGCGCGGCACGCATCGCCACCAATCTCTCCGACAGCAGGAACTCCAGCGCATCGCGCACCCAGGGATCCCCCATCTGACGCAGATGGCCGAGGACTGGGCGTGGGTCCGCCACCGGAATCAGGGCGAGGCGGTGGAAAGCGCGCCGCAGGATGTCCCGCTGGCGCAAGACGCCGCGTCCATCGAGCGTTCCGCTCACGTCCAGCGCGTGCGCCAGCACATCCTGGGTGGACAGCCGTGACATGAAC
>CALBXO010000573.1 GCA_937890335.1 uncultured Pseudomonadota bacterium
CGTGTCGATGACCCCGTTGTTGTTGCGATCGACACAGTCGTCGATGTCGGCCCAGATCTTGGTGACGGTCCCCTGCATCCCAAAGCCGCGGTTGGCGACGTAGGAGTCGCCGCGCCCGTCGACGCCGACTCGGCTCGGCTGGTTGCAGTTGGAGGACCAGCAGCACTGGCCCACACATTCGCCGGCGGGGAGACCGACCTTGTAGCGCGCCAGCTCCGTCGCGGTGTTGGCGTCCCATTTGGACACGGTGGACTCGCCGGTGTTGGGGAGCCAGAGGAAATTGAAGCGGCGGTTGACGCTGTCTGCGATGATGCCGCCCCGGTCCTCGTCGTACGCCGTGCCGTACATGTCCTCTTCGTTCCAGGGGTCGTCGCCGCCAAAGTGGACGGCGAAGCACGAGTCGTTGCAATCGCCGCAGGCAGACTGCACGCCCTCGTCGATGTCGCCGTCGCAATCGTCATCGATGTTATTGCAGATCTCGGTGGCGCTCGGGTTGGCGAAGAAGTTCTCGTCGGAGCAGTCGTCGCCGCCGCATCGCCAGTCGGTGAAGCCGTCGCCGTCCTCGTCCCGGTCGCCTGCGATGCACTGCGCTGAGTCCCGATCGCACGTGTTGGTCGTGCAGCTGTCGCCGTCGTCGCACAGCTCATCGTTGGTCAGGTTGGAGCAGCCGCCGATGGGGTCACACTCGTCGAGGGTGCAGGCGACGCCGTCGTCGCACTGGGCGTGGTTGGCCTGGTGGACGCAGCCCTCGGCCTCGTCGCAGGAGTCCACGGTGCAGCTGATGCCGTCGTCGCAGGCGGCCGGGTTCCCCTCGTGTACGCAGCCGTTTGCCAGGTCGCAGCGGTCGATGGTGCAGCCGATTCCGTCGTTGCACTGGGTCGGGTCCGGTGTCGCCACACAGCCCGCGGTCAGGTCACAGCGGTTGGTCGTGCACTCGTGGTTGTCGTCGCACAGCGTGTCCATCGCCTCGTGCACGCAGCCGCGCAGCGAGTCACAGCTGTCCGCGGTGCACTCGATGCCGTCGTCGCACGCCGTGTTGTCCGGGCGGTACTGGCATCCGTTGAGCGAGTCGCACGTGTCGATGGTGCACGGGTTTCCGTCGTTGCACGGCTCGGCGCAGGGACCTTCGGCGCCGTTGTTCACGGCCCCGTTGTTCTCCGCGCCGTTGTTGTCCGGCTCGTCGCTGGACTCCGCGCCGGGCTTGTTGTCCGTACACGCCGCCAGCGTGCCTGCGAGGGCCGCAATCGCGACCCAAACCCCAATCTTTTTGCCGAATGCCACGGTTGTCACTCACTGCGCTCGTTTGGAGCCGACATCCTAGCAAGCGCGGGCGATGCGCGCCAACCATTGCTCGGGAATGCCAAAGGCGTCGACGAGGGCGGTCGCGTCGGAGGCGACCTCCCTACACAGGTCGTGCACGAGTTTGCGGATCGCCTTGGTCTTGCGCGGCTCGACCCAATCGTTCTCCAGGAACCAGCCGATGTCCTCCTGGATGGCGCTGAGCGCGAACAGGTCTCGCAGCCCGGCGAGCGCCGGTTGCATCTCCTGCGGAGCGTTCACCACAGCGGTTGCCATGGACTCCATGACGATGCGTTCCGCGTAGGCGCGCGCCAGATCAATGACATGCGGCTGGCAGTCGTTGAAGGCGTCAAATGCGTCCATCTTCTCGTCCACGATTCGGCGCCGAAGCCGCTGGGCCAGGGACCCGAGCAGGTCCTTCTCCCGATGCTGGAAGGCGCTGAGCTGGAACTCGGCGCTGCGCAGGTGTTGCTCGCTGGTGTCGTGGGTGACGATGGGGTTGCGCTCGATGATGGCGGACGTCGCTTGTCGCGCAACGTACTTGAGCAGCGAGAACACACGGTCGTCGGCAAACTGGCGCCTGAACTGGGCGAGCAGGTTCCTGGCGACGAGCTGGAGCAGGACGACGTTGTCACCCTCGAAGGTGGCGAAGACGTCGGTGTCCGCCTTGAGGTCACCAAACCGGTTCTCGGAGAGGTAGCCCGCGCCACCGCAAGCCTCGCGGCAGGTCTGGATGGTGCGCGTCGCGTGCCAGGTGCTGACCACCTTCAGCGCCGCGGCACGCGCCTCGATGTCGCGCCTGTCGACCTCGTCCTGGCTGTCCTCGTACGCCTTCACGCAGTCGCGCAGGGCGAAGTGGATGGCGTAGGTCCGCGCCAGTGCCGGCATGAGGCGCTTCTGGTGATACCGATAGTCGAGCAGGCGCGTCTCGGGGCGTCCGTCGCCCGGGCCAAACTGCCGGCGCCGGTCGGCGTAGCGGACGGCGCTGGTCAGGGCGACCTTGGTGGCGCTCCCCGCGCCGAGAGCGACGCTGATTCGCCCGCCGACGAGCGTCCCGAGCATGGTGAAGAACCGCCTCGACGGGCTGGCGATGGGGCTTGAGTACGTGCCGTCCGCGTCGATCCTCCCGTAGCGACCCAGCAGGTTGGTGCGCGGCACATGCACGCGGTCAAACCAGATGCGCCCATTGTCCACGCCGTTGAGGCCGATCTTGTACCCGCAGTCCTCGATGCGGACGCCCGCCACCGTGCGGTCGTCCTCATCGCGGAGCGGCACGAGGACGGCGTGGACCCCGTGTTCTTCGTCGCCAACCCGCAGCTGCGCGTAGACGGTCGCCAGGCGTCCGTGGGCCGCGGCGTTGCCGATGAACTCCTTGGAGGCCGAATCGGACGGAGAGTGCACCTCAATCGTGCCCGTGTCCGCGCACCAGGTCGCGGTGGTCTCCAGCCCTTGCACGTTGGAGCCATGCCCGCGCTCGGTCATGGCAAAACAGCCGGGCAGCTGCGCCGTGGCCACTCTGGGGAGGTATTCGTCGCGCTGCTCGTCGGTCCCGAGGAAATAGATCGACCCGCCAAACAAGCCGAATTGAACCCCCATCTTGATGGTGAGGCTCAGGTCAAACAGCGCCACGGTCTCAAACGCAGCCATGAACTCGCCGAGGGATCCCTCTTTGTCGAAGAGATCTGCGTACGCCAACTTCCCGACCCCGGCGTCGGCGAGGGTGCGCATCCATCCCAGGACCACTTCGCGCTGCGTCTCCTTGTCCAGGCCGTAGACGTGTCCGAACGTGGGGCCCAGCAGGACGTCACGAACCCGGTGGCTCACGTGCGCGTAGGGGGACTCCAGAAGTTCGCGCAGCCCGTGCGTCGGGCGCGCTGGCGGCTCGGGCTCGGCAGCGACCCGCAGCGCAGGAGGGCCAACCACCGCCCGCGCGGCCTCGATGCTGCAGACGCCGAGCGCCTCCTCGATGTCTTCCAACGCGGACAGCGTATCGGAGGTTCGGAAGGCCCCTCGATCGGCCTGGATCTCGTCCCGGGCGATGGCGAGTCCAAGATCCACCAGCGAGACGCGCTCGGCGGTGGAACCCGCGGCGTCCCGGATCTCCGCGAGCAGGTGCTGCAATTGGCGCGCGTCGGGCGGGGACGCCGGGTCCAGCCAGGACAACAGCGCCTCGCGCTCACCGTCCTCGAGCCACAAGTAGGCGCGGGCGGTGTTGCGCAGCGTCGTCAGCTCAGCGTCGGTGAGCACGCCATCTGCCCAGGCGACGTAGAGCATGGGCCAGAAAGGTCGAAGCGCGGGCAGCGTGGTAATGGATTGAATCATGAGGTCTCCGGCGCCTGCGCGAGCAGGCCTAGCTTCTGGTACAGCAGTGCGAGAGGGGCGAAGGGCTCGTGCCAGGCGAGGAATGCGTCGACCCGGTCGGAGACGGGCTCGATGCGCTGAACGCCACACCATTTCAAGAAGGGAACCAGGAACGGTCGCGCGTGGCGGACCTCCTCGGCGAGCAGCGTCGCGCTGACCCCGCCGTGTTCCAGGAATCCAGTGGTCGTGTAGGCGTCCAGCAGCGCGTCCCGGTCGTACGCGACCTGGCGCAGCTCGATGGCCCCGTCGCGGAACACCGCGTACTGGGCGCGCGTGTCGCCGTTGAAGGGGAGCCCCACCGAGCCCACGTTGACGACCCTACGCTCGCCCAATTTTCGCACCATTGCCCGGTGGGTGTGCGCACAGACGAGGACGCGGGCGCCGCAGACGTCGAGGTGGGTGTTCAGAACGGCGTCGCTCGTCCAGCTGCCCAGGCCCTCGCGGTTGCTGTCCAGCGTCCCGTGGACGATGTGTATGTCGCCTCGACGCGCCGAAAACGGGAGGTCTTCGATGAAGGCCACGGCATCGGCCGAGAGCTCGGCGGCCATCCACCGGGAGCACGCCCACTCCTCCAGGTCCCACCATGACTCGGGTACGCGCCGGTGCACAAAGTCGAGCAGGTACTCCTCGTGGTTGCCACCCACGCAGTGCCAGCCGAGCTCCGCGATGCGGTGGACCACGGCGGTGCCCATGGGGCCACGCCCCACCATGTCGCCGTCGACGATGACCTCGTCCACCCCCTCACGCGCGAGGTCGGCCGCCACCGCGTTGAGGGCGGGCAGGTTTCCGTGGATGTCGGCGATGATGGCGAGAGACATGCCGGGCACCCTACCACAATCCGCTTTCGTCTTGACCCATGACGCGGCCCGTGCGACGGCTTTTTGCGCCAACGCACGGAGGTACGATGAGCCAATCTGTCGACCGCTTCATGGACTATGTGATTGCCCGGAACCCAGCGCAGCCGGAGTTCATCCAGGCCGTGCAGGAGGTCGTGGAGTCCATCATGCCCGTCGTGGAGGACAACCCCGCGTACGCGCGGGCGAAGATCCTGGAGCGGCTCGTCGAGCCCGAGCGTGTCATCATGTTTCGCGTGCCCTGGACCGACGACAAGGGACAGGTGCAGGTCAACCGCGGTTTCCGCGTGCAGTTCAACAGCGCGTTGGGGCCCTACAAGGGCGGACTGCGCTTTCACCCCAGCGTCACGCTCGGCGGCATGAAGTTCCTGGCGTTTGAGCAGACCTTCAAGAACTCGCTGACCACGTTGCCCATGGGCGGCGGCAAGGGCGGCTCGGACTTCCAGACCAAGCGCAAGTCCGAGGCCGAGGTGATGCGCTTCTGCCAGAGCTTCATGACGGAAATGTGCAGGCATGTCGGCCCCGACACCGATGTCCCCGCCGGCGACATCGGTGTTGGCGCGCGCGAAATCGGGTTCCTCTACGGACAGTACAAGCGGCTGGAGAACCGGTTTGAGGGCGTCCTCACAGGCAAGTCCATCAACTGGGGCGGCAGCTTGATTCGCCCCGAGGCGACCGGCTACGGCGTCGCCTACTTCGTGCAGTCCATGCTCGCCACGCGCGGCGATTCAATGCGTGGGAAGACCATCGCGATCAGCGGCTATGGCAACGTCGGCACCTACTTCATTGAGAAGGCGGTGGAGTTTGGAGCCAAGGTTGTGACGATCGGCGACGAAAACGGCTACGTCTACGATCCCGACGGCATCGAGGGCGACAAGCTGCGCTACCTGATGGACCTGTGGACCGTGTACCGAGAGTCCGCGGAGACGTTTGCCGAAAAGTTTGGTCTGAAGTGGGTTCCGGGACGCCGCCCCTGGGAGGTGCCGGTGGACCTGGCGGTTCCGACGGCCATCCAGAACGAGCTCGAGGAAGACGACGCCCGAGAGCTCATCAAGAACGGATGCATCCTCGTGGCGGAGGGCGCCAATATGCCGTCGAGCGCCGGCGCCATCGAGCTGTTTCAGGAGGCTGGCGTCCTGTTTGGGCCCTGCAAGGCGGCCAACGCCGGCGGCGTGGCGACGTCGGGCCTGGAGATGTCGCAGAACTCCATCCGGCTGCGATGGACCCGCGAGGAGGTCGACGGTCGCCTCCAGACCATCATGGCCAGCATCCACTCGGCCTGCGCCGAACACGGTCTCCGCGCCGACGGCACGATCGACTATGTGCGCGGGGCGAACATCGCCGGGTTCATCAAGGTCGCGGACGCGATGCTCGACCAGGGTGTCGTCTAAGCCGGTCTGGAACGCGCCGCCCGTCAGGGAGCGGCCCGCGTCGCCCGTTCAGCGGGACAGGACGCAGAAACCCTGATCGGTATCGCAGACCAACGCGGTTCCCTCTCGACCTTCGGGGCAGTCCTCGTCTGTCTCGCACGCAGGCACGCATTGGAACGTGCCCGGCGACCCGGGATTCGGGGCGCAGATGCATCTGTCTGCGCCGCCGCACGCCGCGCACGCCTCGTTCTCGGTACAGGCCTCCGGGCCCCCATTGTTTCCCGCGCCGTTGTTGGCCGCGCCGTTGTTGGCCGCGCCGTTGTTGGCCGCGCCGTTGTTGGCGGCGCCGTTGTTGGCCGGGCCGTTGTTGGCCGCGCCATTGTTTGGCGGTCCATTGTTGGGAGCCCCGTTGTTGGGAGCCCCGTTGTTGGCCGCGGTCGCGTCAAAGCAGACGCACTCGCTGAAACGCTGGCCGTTCGCGCTGCAAATCTGGCTGCCCGGAGACGCGTCGTCACAGGTGCACACCGCCGCGGCGCCGGGCTCGCAGGGGGTCTGCGCCACCTCCGGGTCCCGGTCGTCGCCGCAGCTGAACACGGCCAGAGTGAGCAGAAGTACGAGTGGGGTTCGGCTGGTCATGTCATTGGCCAAGGCAGGAGCACGGGCACTCGCAGGTGGACCGTGGGCGGCCGGCGTTGCAGTCCGGGTGGTCCGGACGGTCCGCGGTCTCGAGCTGGTCCGCGACGGCCTCCTCGCCAAACTGTTCGATGAGCTTGTCCAGGAAACCGCCTTCCCCCCTGAGCCCCGTCGCACCGCGGATGTCCAGACCGTCAATCCGGGTGCGGGCGTTTACCCTGGCATCCAAGAGATCCGCGCAGCGGAAATCTGCGCCGGACAGGTCCGCACCGCCAAAATCGACGCCCGTCAGAGAAGCCCCACCAAAGTCGGCGTCCACGAGGACGGCTTGGGTCATGATGGCGCCGTCCAGCCGCCCGAGGCTCCAGTCGGCGCCCACGAGCACGGCCGCGGTCAAGTCCGCGCCGCTCGCGTCCGTCGCCATCAGACTCGCCTCGTGCGCCTGCAGACCCTGGAGCCGTGCGCCCTCCAGGCATACCTGCGTCGCCAGGGCGCCGTTGAGGTTGGAGTCGATCAACAGCGTCTCCCGCATGCCCGATCCGCGCAGGTGGGCGCGGGACAGGTCCGCTCCGCTCAGGTTGGCCCCCTCCAGGCAGGATTGGTTGAAGTCCGAGTCCGTCAGGACCGCGCCCACGAAAGAGGCGTCCTCAAACCGGGCCCCGCCAAACAGGGCGTTGCTCAGGTCGGCGCTCGCGAAGTTCGCCCGTAGAATCTCGTCCCCGTTGTCGTACGTGCGCGCCGTCGCCATGGGGAACTGTGCGTTGCGCAGCGAGGCGCGCTCGGCCTGCAGGCCGTTGACGCTCGCACCGCTCAGGACCACGTCGTCCGCAAAAGCGCCGGTCAGGTCGGCGCCGTCCAGGTTCGCGTTGTCCAGGTCCGCCTCTTCGAGGATCGAGTCGGTCAGGTTGGCCCGCTCCAGGTTCGCGCCCGATAAGGTCGCCTCCTGGAGATTCGCGCCGCGCAGATCAAAGTCCACGAGCTGTGCGTTTGGACAGGACGCTTCCGGCTTGGTGTCGCAGACCTCCATGGTCCCGGGGTACAAGTGCCCGCCGCAGGTCATCCCGTTGTCGTCGGAGTTGGTGCCGTCGGGGCACACCGTGTTCTCCCAGGTCACATCGCTGAGCGTCATCGGCTCGTCCCGGTTCGGTGTCCGCTCCGTGTTCCCGGCGTTCACGCAGTTGTCCGGTCGGTCCGCGTCCGTGAGAAACGGGCCGAGCACTGCGCCCTCCAGGTCCGCGTCCGCGATTTCAACGCCCCCGGCAACATCATTGCCGAGATCGCC
>CALBXO010000574.1 GCA_937890335.1 uncultured Pseudomonadota bacterium
CGCCGCCTCGGTTTTGCTGGCGCCCATCAAATTGTCGTACGTCTGGCAAATCGCCCGGTCCAGCGGGTTTCTCGGGCTCGCCGCGCTCCCGGCGCTGGCCGGCGCGCCTTACGCGGGAATCAACGTCCTCGTGACCAGCCCCGGAGCGGCGACGGCGTCGCCCCTCTACCACTATTCGTTGCTCGTGGTCGCCGCACTGTACGCGGCGGTGCCGAGGACTCTGGCTCGCCTGGCCGGAAGCGGCGCAGGTTGGCGTCGAAGGCAGTTTCTACTGGCGGCGTTCGTGCTCGCAATGAGTGCCTCGGCGGCGACGCTGGTTTTCTCCGGCGAGACGATCCGATCGCTGGCGGGCACGCCTGAGGTCGAGCTGTTTGATCGGCTCTTGTCCCACATCCCCGAGGACGCCGAGAGCGTGGCGGCCCCGTCTCGGATGCTGCCAAGGCTCACGCACCACACACGTCTGTACGCCTCCGACCGCCCTCAGGGCCACGAGCCCATAGGTGTTCAGTGGATCATCCTCGCGGAAGCGCCGGGTACCTACCACCCCGGAGAGTGGTCCGCGGACCAGTGGGCGGCGTATCTGGACAAGTTCCGGTCCAGCCCCGACTACGAGCAGGTCTACCACGACGCGGGCTACCGGATTCTACGCCGGCTCGAATAATCGTCCCCCGCGGCCCTTGCGCCCCACGTATGCCATGTCCATATCGGCGCTCCATGTTCAGTGATTTACGCAGCTTCTGGGCCCTCATCCACCCCGAACGGTGGAAGTACTTCGTTGGGCTTCTCTCTCTGTTCCTCGTCAATGCCGCGGATGTACTCAGTCCGGTGTTCATGGCTGTCGCCATCGATCTGACCGAGGCGCAGCTGACTGGCAACGCCGCGCGAACCACGCCCATCCTGGCGATGATGGGGCTGGAGACCACAGACTTCACTCTGACCCTGACGCTCGTGCTCTACATGGCGTTTCAGGTGGCGGCCAACGCCTTCCGCTACCCGATGCTCATGTATGTCGCCGTGCCCAGCCACGAAGTGGGTCAATCCGTCCGGCGGCGCCTGGTGGACCACCTGTTGAAGCTGGGCCGCCCATTCTTTGACAAGGCGCGGTCGGGCGACCTGATGACTCTCGCCACAAACGACGTCAACGCCGTCAGAATGGCCGTTGGCCCCGGCGTGCTGGTAGGGATGGACACCCTGTTCATCGTCACCTCCGTGCTCGTCGTACTGTTTGCGCTGAGTTGGAAGCTGACGCTGATCGCGATGATCCCCCTGCCGATCATCGCGTTCGTGACGAACAAGCTGTCCCACGCAGAACACGTCCGGTTCCGGGACGTACAGGACGACCTGGGCAAACTCACCGAGCGGGTGCGCGAGAGCTACGCCGGCATCCGCATCATCCAGGGCTACGCGCGCGAGGACCACGACCGGGCGCGGATGCTGGATTTCAGCACGCGTCACCTGCGCAAGAACCTGCGCCTCGCGCGGGTCCACAGCGTTTTTGACCCGACACTCGACCTGATGCTCGGCGTCTCTACCACCCTCGTGCTGGTGTTTGGTGGGCTCCAGGTGGTCAGCGGGGAATCAACGCTTGGCACCTTCGTGGCCTTTCTCTTCCTCGTCCGCTACCTGGCGGGCCCGATGATTGGCTTTGGCTGGTCCGTCTCGCTGTTTCAACGTGGACGCGCGTCGTTGGCTCGCCTTCACGAGCTGTGGGCCACCCCGGTTCGAATCCGCGACGACGACGCACCGCTCGAACCCACGGCAACCCACGGGGCGCTCTCGATTCAGAACCTGACGTTCGAATACGGCGGGGCAGACGGTGCCGCACTCCAGGACATCAGCGTGGAGGTCCCGGCGGGCGCCAGCGTGGGAATCATCGGGCCGGTTGGCGCGGGCAAATCCACGCTCGTCAACCTGATGGTACGCCTGTACGACCCGCCGCGCGGAACCGTGTTTCTGGATGGTCAGGATGTGCGCTCGCTGCGGCTGGCGCAGCTTCGCCGCGACATCGTGCTGGCCCCGCAGGACACGTTCCTCTTCAGCGACACCGTGGCCCGGAACCTGGCGCTTACCGGAGACGCGAAGAACGGCGACGTCGTTCGGTACGCGCGGCTGGCCCAGCTCCACGACGAGATTGAAGGTTTGAGAAAGGGGTACGAAACGATCCTTGGAGAACGCGGCGTCAACCTGAGCGGCGGTCAGCGGCAACGTCTGGCCATTGCCAGGGCCATCGCCGCCGACCCCAAGGTGCTGGTCCTCGACGACTGCCTCAGCGCCGTGGACGCGTCCACGGAAGAGGCCATCCTCGACGGCCTGGACGAGGTCTTCGCAGACCGCACCGGCGTCATCGTGTCACACCGGGTCTGCGCGGTGCGCCGCTGCGACGAGATTCTGGTCATCGACGACGGACACATCGTGGAGAGGGGCTCCCACGCAGCGCTGCTCGATGCGGACGGCTGGTACGCCAACATCGCCCGGGAGCAATCGCGTGAAGCCTGATAGCAACAAGGCACCCGTAGCCAAGGGGATTGAGGCCAGAGCGCTTCAGATGGCTGGGGACCCGATTCTGGCCCGCATGCTCGCCGAGGAGCGGGTCGAGTCGAAGGTCTGGGACACCGCGCTCCTCGGGCGGCTGCTGAGCTACCTGCGTCCCCACGCGCCGCTGGCGTGGCTCTCGGTTGGGCTGGCCCTGATCGAGGCGCTGATCATGACTGCGCCCGCCTTCCTCATTGGCCTGGCCCTCGATCGTGTCGGCGCCGCTGGCGGCGCCCGCAAACTCGATGGGTGGCTGGCCGGATTTGGGCGCGCGGAAGCCTGGTGGACCGCGCAGACGCAGACCAACGTCATCGTGATGTACGGCGTCATTGTGGGGGCGCTCTGGCTCGTGCGCTGGGTGGTGGGCGGGTCTACCAACTACAGCATGCAGGTGCTCGGGCAGAAGGTGGTGCACGACATCCGGGTTCAGGTGTTTGAACACATCACGGCCATGGACCTGGGATGGTTTCACAAGAACCCCGTCGGCCGGCTGGTGAACCGCACCACGTTCGATGTGCAGACTCTCTCCGAACTGTTCTCCAACGCGCTGGCCCAGGGCGTCCGGGACATCTTGTTCGTGGGGGTGCTGGTCATCGTGATGATCGGCCTGGACCTGCCCCTGGCGACGATCCTGGTGGGCTCTCTGCCGATTCTCGTGGCCATTGCGCTGGTCTACCGCCACTTCGCACGTCCGGCCATGCGCACGACGGCGGCGGTGGTCTCCCGGATGAACGCCTGGCTGGCTGAGAACCTGTCCGGGATGCGCGAGAACCATCTATATCGTCAGGAGCACAAACGTCGGGCCGAGTTCCATGCCCTGACCACCGCCCACCAGACATCGGTCGCTCGCATCATTCAGGCGTGGGGACTGCTTCGTCCAGCGATGATGGTGACCACGGCCCTCGGCACAACTCTGGTGCTGATGCTCGGCTATGACCGTGTCACGACGGGCGTCATCACCGTCGGCGTCCTGCTGACCTTTCTCCAGTACACGGTTCAGATCTGGAAGCCCGTCCGGAACCTCACGGAGAAGTTCAATATGATTCAGACCGCGCTCGCCTCGGCTGAGCGCATCGTAGACGTGCTCGACGCGCGGCCCGGCCTGACCGACACCCCCGAGGCCGACGCCACGCTGAGAGTCACAAGCGGCGCCATCGAGTTCCAGGACGTGCGCTTCCGATACAGCAGCGCCGGCCCGGAGATTCTCCGCGGCGTCAGCTTCCGCGTGGAGCGCGGCCAGATGTTGGCTCTCGTGGGTGACACCGGGGCTGGGAAGACCACAATCTCGGCGCTGCTATCCAGGTTCTACGACGTGGAATCGGGGCATGTTCGCATCGACGGTCACGACGTGCGCGACTACCAACTCAAACACCTGAGGGCCGGGTTGGCCCTGGTGCCGCAGGACGTCGTCATCTTTGCTGGGAGCGTCCGCGAGAACATCACGCTCGGCGCGGACATCCCCGAAGAACGCCTCCTGGCCAGCATCGCAGGCGTGCGTGCCGACGCGTTCATCAACCGGCTGGAGGGGGGACTCGAACACGTGCTGGAGGAGGGCGGACGCACTCTGAGTACGGGGGAACGGCAGCTGCTCAGTTTTGCCAGGGCGCTGTGCTTCAACCCCCCGATTCTGGTCCTCGATGAGGCCACGGCCAACGTGGATACCGAGACCGAGCTCCTGATCCAGAACGCGCTGGACGTACTCACCAAGGGGCGCACGAGCGTCGTCATTGCGCACCGGCTCAGTACAATTCGCAGTGCAGACCTGATTCTCCTGCTCCGCGCCGGAGAAATCATCGAGAGGGGCAATCATGCCCAGCTGATGGAACAGGACGGGGAGTACGCCGGGCTCGTGGAAAAACATCTGAGGACGGCAACCGGCGTTCAGTGAGGCTCCTTTGACGCAAACGGGCCAGATCCGCTACACTGCGACCCGGCTGGTGTAGTGGGGGTCGGACCCCCGTCTGGACGGTACGGAACGCGGTCAGGACCACAATATGATTCCTCAATTGCTCACGCGGCGCGCATGCGTTGCTTTGTTGTGCCTGATCCTCGGTGGCTGCCTCGGCGCCTGCGCCGATGAGTCCACCGGTGGGTCGTCGAGCGGAAACAACGGCCAGAACAACGGGCAGAACAACGACCGCAACAACGGGGTCAACAACGGCGTCGTCGAGTGCATCGACGAAGACGGGGACGGCTTTGGTCAAAACTGCGACCTGGGTTTTGACTGCAACGACTCCCGCGCCGACGTCCACCCCGGACGGGCCGATGGATGCGATGGCATCGACAACGACTGCGACGGTGAGGCGGACCCTGGATGCCCGTGCCCATCGGGCGCCGAGCGCAGCTGCTACACCGGACAGCCCGGTACCCAGGGCGTCGGCTCCTGCCGACCGGGCATCTCCACGTGCGTAGAGGGTGAGTGGGGCGCCTGCCTGCACGAAATCGGCCCCACAGAAGAGAGCTGTGATGGCCTGGACAACAACTGCGACGGCGTCATCGACGAGAACCTGCAGAACGCCTGCGGCACCTGCGGCGAGATTGCCGCCGAGGTGTGCGGCGACGGACTCGACAACAATTGTGATGGCGTCATCGACGAGTCCACTGCCGGGTGCAACTGCGACGGGCGCGAGAACCAGCCCTGCTACGGCGGACCGCCGCAGACCGTGGGCGTGGGTATCTGCAAGGGCGGTCGCGCCAGCTGCGAGGGCAACGATTGGGGTGTCTGCGCCGGCCAGATCCTCCCCGAGGTCGAGGTCTGTGACGGTATCGACAACGACTGCGATGGGCTCGTGGACGAGGGGCTGCGCAACGACTGCGGGTCGTGTGACGTGCAGGTCCCGCAGGAGATCTGCGACGGGGCCGACAACGACTGCGACGGGCTGATGGACGAGGGGCTGGTGGACAATTGCGGCGGCTGCACCGGCATCGTCCCCACCGAGGCGTGCGCCGACGGCATCGACAACGACTGTGACGGACTCGTCGACGAGGGATGCGGCTGCGGCGGTGGCCCCGAGTGCTACCCTGGACCGCCCACGAGCCGAGGCATTGGCGAGTGCGTCGACGGCGTCCGTGAGTGCGACGGCGAGTTCTGGATGGCCTGCGAGGGCGCGGTCACGCCGACACCGGAGGTCTGCGACAACCTGGACAACGACTGCGATGGACTCGTGGACGAGGGCCCCGGCGGCTGCTCCATCTGCGGCCCGCAGGAAGAGATCTGCAACGGCCTGGACGACGACTGCGACGGTTTCATCGACGAGTTTGTCACCAACGCGTGTGGCCTGTGCGACGTGGAGGAGCCCGAGGAAATCTGCGGCGACGGCCTGGACAACGACTGCGATGGCCTTGAGGACGAGGGCCTGCTGAACGCCTGTGGAACCTGCGGAGAGTCCTGCTACGACGAGGAGTGGACCACCGCGAACGGACGCCTGCCGGAAGGCGACCCGCAGGGCCTGGAGCTGGGTGAAGGTGAGAACCCCGGCTACCGGCTTGGTCGCAGCACCTTTACATTGCCCTTCATCTGGATCGCGAACAGCGCCGACGGCACGGTCTCCAAACTGAACACGGAGACGGGACAGGAAGTCGGCCGGTACAGCGTCGGCGGAGACCCGTCGCGGACAGCGGTCGATCTCGAGGGCAATGTCTGGGTCGCCAACCGCGGCTCGGACAACATCCACCGAATCCGGCTGTTCGACTGTGAAGGACAGGCCTGCGTGGACCCGCCCATCTCCGTCGGGGATCTCCCGCGCGGCCTCGCCGTCGATGCCAACAACAACATCTGGGTTGGAAACTGGAACAGCCGCAACGTCATGAAGGTCAACTCCAACACCATGCAGGTGGAGGCCGTTGTGAGCTTGCCGTCGGCGGTCTACGGCCTGGCCATCGACAACGAGGGCAACCTCTGGACCTCGGAGCGCGGGGGCGGCGTCGTGTCGCGGATCAACACCGAGACCGCGCAGCTGGTCCAGACCTACAACATCCCGTTCGGCACCTCTCTCTACGGCATCGCGGTGGACGGTGAGGGCAATGTCTGGCTTGGCAACTACGACCAGAACAACATTCTGAAGTTCAACCCGAACACCAACCAATGGTGGCAATACCAGGACCGCAACGCCAGCCGCACCCGCGGACTCGCCGTCGATGGCAACGGCTTCGTCTGGGTCGCAAACTCCGGCTCGAACAACGTGTCGAAGTTCCGTGCTACGGACGGTCAGTACGTCGGTACCTACCCGGTGGGCTCCGGCCCCATCGGCATGGCCGTGGACAACGACGGGAACATCTGGGCGGTCAACCAGGGCTCCAACGACGCCCACAAGCTCAGCCCCAACGGCCAGCGGATCGGGACGTACTCGGTGGGCCGCGGACCGTACACCTACTCCGACATGACCGGCTTCCAACTGCGCAACTTCACCGTCCGACAGGGCCGCTGGACGGTCGTCTTCGACTGCGGATACAGCAATTGCAGCTTTGATGCGCTGGAGTGGAGCGCGTTGGTTCCGAACGACACCAGTGTGCAGTTGAGGGTCCGGTCGAGCCCAGATCAGGCGACGTGGTCGCCGTGGGACGGGCCGTTCATGATGTCACCGGCGACCTTGAACCTGCCGCGCGGTCGCTACGCCGAGATTGAAGTTCAGCTTCAGACCGGCAACGACGAAGTCACGCCGGTGTTCCAGGGCGTCACCGTCAACTGGCAGCGCCCGTAACAGCACGGGCCTTGGTCAGCTGAGCCCCGCAGCGTCGAGCACTTCCCTACAAACCATGCGCGCCGCCTTGAGCGCGTCTTGTGCCTCGGTGGGGTGCAGGCGGCGAATCAGCTTCATCTCCGGTGTGAGCACGTAGCGTCCTCGGGCGGAGTGCATCAGGTCGATGGCCTGCTGCGGCTCGATGTTCGGTTGTTGGCTCAGCTGCAGGTGCACGCTGCCCGGCCCCACATC
>CALBXO010000575.1 GCA_937890335.1 uncultured Pseudomonadota bacterium
AGACGGCGATTTGGCCGTCGAGCGCCGCTCAACACGAGCGAGAAACCCGGTCAGACCTTGTTGATAAATTCTCCCATCGCCTGACCTGCGCCCCGTCACGTGCGAGGGCCCTGTCAGACCGTCTGGGAGTAGCGCTGGGTCTCTTTCTCCGCCCGCAGGTATCGGTCAAACGGCATGGCCAGGTTCCGGACGAAGAGCTTTCCGACCTCGGTGGCGCGGACGCTGTCCTCATCCCACACGATCAGCCCGGCGTCCTCGGCTTCTCGGAGCGCCGCTCGCGCGTCGGAGAAGACCGTGTCAAACGGCGCGATTCCGAACTCGCTCTCGACGGCTCGCTTGTCGACACGGAAGTTGCACATCAGCTCCTGAATCACACGGCTGCGCAGCAAGTCGTCGTCGTTGAGGCGTATCCCGCGCTCGGCCGCCAGCCCGCCGCCTGCGATCAGGTCGCGCCAATCGGAGAGCTTGCGGGCGTTCTGGACGAAGGCGTCTCCGACGTAGCCAATGGCGCTCAGCCCGAGCCCCAACATATCTGCCGACGGCTGCGTCGTGTAGCCCATGAAATTGCGGTGCAACCTGCCCTCGCGCTGCGCCACGGCGAGCTCGTCGCCGGGCAGCGCGTAGTGATCCATGCCGATGTCGACGTAGCCGGCTTGCGTCAGGACCTCCCTTGCTTCGTTCGCAAGGTCCAGGCGCTCGTCGGGGCCGGGCAGGGCGTCGGCGGGGAGTCTCCGCTGGTGGCCCTTGAGCCAGGGCACGTACGCAAATCCATAGACGGCCAGGCGGTCTGGGCGCAGGTGTTCGACGACTTCCGTGACGGTCTGGCCGAAGCCGCGCGCGGTCTGGTGCGGCAGACCGTAGATGAGGTCCACATTGACGGAGCGGGTCCCCGCCCGCCGGGCGTGGTTCACACAGCTGATAACCCTGCCCAGGGGCTGAATGCGGCGCACCGCCCGCTGCACCTGCGGGTTGGTGTCCTGCACGCCCAGGGAGATGCGGTTCATCCCGCGGGCGGCGAACGCTTCGATGTGCTCCGGCGTCGTGACGCGGGGGTCGACCTCCACGCTGAACTCGGCGTCCGGGGTGAGCGGGAAACGCTCGAGCAGATGGTCCAGCAGGGCGGCCATGAGCCGAGGCTCGAAGTAGGTCGGCGTTCCGCCGCCAAGGTGGAGCTGGGCGGTGTCGCGACGCCGCGGCAGAAGGGCGGCGACACGGTCGATCTCGGCGCTGAGCTCGTCCAGGTAGCCCACGACCTTCCCGGCGTCGGGGCTGATGACCGTGGTGCAGGCGCAGAACAGGCAGCGCGCGGCGCAGAACGGCAGGTGGACATAGACGGACCACGGGTCGGTCACTTCGTCAGCCCGCCGCAGCGCCTGCTCGTACTGTGCGGGTCCAAACCCGTCGTTGAAATGGACCGCCGTTGGGTACGAGGTGTACCTGGGCCCGGGCCGGTCGAAGCGGCGCACGAGGTCGGCGTGGTCGTGGCTGCTCATGTCAGGTGCGGTACTCCTTGAGCTTGTACTGGATCTTGCGGACGCTGATGCCGAGCATATCGGCGGTCTGCTTGGTGTTGCCGCCGGTGTACTCGTAGGTCTTCAGGATCGCGTAGCGCTCCAGGTCCATCAGGGACGAGCCGGGCACGCGCACCTCGGCAGACACGGCGAACGGGGAGTCGCCGAGGTGTCCGGGGAGGTGACGCGCGTCGATGCGGTCGGCCTCGGCCAGGACCACTGCGCGTTCGACCACGTTCTCGAGTTCGCGCACATTACCGGGCCAGTCGTAGGCTTCCAGGATGCTCATGGCGTCCGGCGAGATCTCTCGAATCTGCTTCTCGTTCTGCGCCGCGTACTTGGCGGCGAAGTGGTGCACGAGGACGGACACATCCCCCCGGCGCGTTCGCAGCGTGGGCGTTTGCACGCGGATCACATTGAGCCGGTAGTAGAGGTCCTCGCGGAAGCGCCCGGACCGGACCTCCTCGTGAAGGTCGCGGTTGGTCGCCGCC
>CALBXO010000576.1 GCA_937890335.1 uncultured Pseudomonadota bacterium
GCCGATTGCCGGTCTGGACAGGAAGCTGCACATCATCGCGGATTTCGAAGGGGATCTGATCAAGAAGTTCAGCCCTTGGAAGACGCAGAAGACCGTCACCATCGCGGTGGTCAACAAGCAGGGCGACATCGTGGGTAAGTTCAAGCACACCCAGCTGAAGGACCTTCACACGGCCATCGACGCGTCCCTTCAGGAGTAGTATCCTCCGGCCCTCGACTTAGCGGGGGACGGATGACGTTCTACGAAGCGGCCGTCGAGGTTCTACGCCAGGTCGGCCGCCCACTCCATTACAAGAAGATCACTGAGTTCGCCGTGCGGCATGGCTTGTTGAGTCATGTGGGCAAGACGCCCGAGATGAGCATGGCCAATCGCCTGGAACAGGCGGTCCGCAAAGACCGCGGCGACTCCGCCGTGGTGCGAACGCGGCCCGGCGTCTTTGCGCTGCGTGTTTGGGGATCTGGGGACGCCACGCCTGCTGTTCACGTCGCCGAGACGGCCGGGACGGATCTCGACTCGGCGCTGGCGACGCTGTCGCCCGAGGTGGCCGCGGCGCGAGGTGGCGTGAGCCTGGCCGAGCGTGTGCTGGAGGTCCTGGAAACTGCCGGGCAACAGCCGATGGCCGTACCCGATGTGACCCGGATACTGTTTGGCGCCGAGGACTCGGGCCTGCGCAGCGCAGACCCTGAGACGGCCGTCCGCGCCGCGCTGTTGGTGGACGACGCACAGCGCTTGAGTGCGGGCCGTCCGCCGCGCTTTGCATGGCTCGCCGACGAGCGGGTGGCGCTACGGCGATGGCAGGCGGTTTCCGAGCAGAACGCCGTGGCTGAACTGGAAGAGGCGTGCGAGCGGCTGTCCGTCGCCAGCCGCGAGATCTTGTCAGAGCGGCTGCTCCGGCTTCCCGACAGCGCGTTTGAGCAGCTCAGTCTTGCGGTTGTGCGGGCGTCGGGCTGGCAACGCCTGGCGCTTCGGGCCCGACAATTGGACGGGTCCGTGGTGGTGCTCGGGGAGTGCAACGGACGACGGCTTGCCGGGCTGCTGTTGAGCCGGGGACGGTCGCTGTCCGCCGGCGACGTCGAGGCCCATTGTGAGTTCATGGAGCGCGGCGGGGCCGACGTCGGTTGGGTCCTTTGCTACGGGGAGATCTCCGAGCCCGTCGCCGCCTTCGCTCGGACTGTGGCGCTCCGGGTGACGGACCGGGACGGGCTGGTGGATCGGTTTGTGTCGCTCGGCCTCGGGGTCCGGGAGGTGACGGTTCGCGCGCATGTGGTCGATGAGGGATTTCTTCGCGATTTGGAGGGCACGGATGAACGTTCGGAGTGACGCGGACCGTCGCCGGGCCGCGAACGCGGGTGGGCATTGGACGGCGCGGTGTGTATGCCCAGTCATCGTCACGCTGCTGACGCTGACGCTTGCACTCTGCTCGGCCTGCGCCCCGCGTGAGGTTGTGACCCCCGAGATCTCGCGCGGCGCCGTCGCGACCCCGCTGCCGTTTGGAACGGAGGCTAAGGGACGTCTGGCTGGCAAACGGGATCGGTACCTGGTGCGCGTGGATGATCCCGGTGTGGTCTCGCTGGATATCTCCTGGAACAACCAGGAGGCCCTCGAGCGCGTGGAGTGGTCGGGGCCCCCGCCGGGAGGGGTTGTCATCATCGACGGCAGGGACAAGCTGGAGCTGCAGCGGCGGCTCCCGGTGACGCCGGGGTTCTACTACATTGAGGTTGTTCCTTGGGAGGGACGCGGGGCGTACCGGATGCTCGCCAGCTTCAGGAAACAATGATGTGCAGGAGCTGGACGCCTTGGGCGTCGTTTGCCGTTCTCGCTCTGCTCGGTTGTCCGTCGCCGCCGCCGCCGTCGGCCCCGGCGACTCCAGCAACGCCCGACGCGGGCGCGGGCTCCATCTCCGATGCCGCGCCGCTCGCCGTTGCGCCCGCGCCCCTCGCGCATCGAGCCTCCCCGGGGCGGGCTCCGGAACCCGGTGCGCCCGGATGGGTGAGGGAGCATCCCGCCGTGACGGCTGGGCTGCTGACTTCTTTGACTCCCTGGGACGATGGCGTCGCCGTCGGGACCGCCGACGGCGAGATCTTCTCGGTTTCCGACGCCAACCAATGGAAGCAGCTGGGGCCGAGACGCAATGTGGGCATCGTCGCCCTGGCCTCGGTGAGCGGAATGTTGTTTGTCCTCGACGCCGATGGTGCGTTGTACCGGGGGGACGGCGGGCCGAGTTTTGTGCAGATCAAACAGCCTCCTCCCGGTGCGCCCGGCGACGTGCGGGTTCCCGGCGTCGGTCGGCCGTGGCGAGCCCTCCAGGTATTGGAGGTGTCAGGCCAGCAGGTGATCGCTCTTGCTGGGCGCAGTCGCCACGTGGCGGTCAGTAGGGACGGCGGCAAGACGTGGATGGACGACGCGCTCGGCGGCCCAGAGACCTTTCACGCCGCGCACATTGATGCAGATGGCACAGTGGTGATCACAGGTGAGCGCGGTCGAACCTTCCGGCGTGGGCCGAAGGCGCCCGCCTGGGACGAGCTCCACATGGAGGACAAGCCGACTGCCATGTGGATTGGCCGGACGATCGGGGCGCGAAGCGCGCTGGTTTCGACCGATGCGGGCGGCGCTGTGCGCGTCTTTGACGGCAAGGAGTGGGCGCGGGCAGGGAGTGGTCCGGGGGCCCTGCGGTCGTTGGTCTCAGATGGTCGGCAGTTGCTGGCGGCGTGCCAGGCGGGAGGCGTCGTGGCAGTTGACCCGAAGAAGGGGGACGACGCGGCGCATGAGCGCATCTGGGAAGCCGACATGCGTCCGTTGTACCTGGTGGCCGTGTCCGGCGGGAACGTCTGGGCGGCTGGGCCGGAGCTGCTCGTTCGTCGGCGCGGCAAGGTGTGGGAGATGGTCCGGGGGGCACGCACGCGGCCGCTGCGCGGCGTTGCGGTGATCGGCGCGCAGCGTGGATTTGCTGCCGGTGATGCGGGGCTTCTCCTTGGCCGCAGCGAGGCGCCCGCCGGTACAGTCTGGGAACCTGTCTTGTCTCCACGTCCGAGCGGAGATCTTGTCTCGGTTTCGTTTGCCAGCGGGCGGTACGGGTGGTTGGCGGGAGCCGATGGGCGTGTGGGGCGGACGGACGATGGTGGCAAGACATGGGCGTTTGTCGCGCCGGGCACTGTGCCGGGTTCACTGCGAGCCGTGGCTGCCCTCGACCCGCTGAATGTCTTTGCTGCCGGGGAAGGGGCTCTGTGGGCGTCGAGTGATCGAGGTGAGACCTGGAGGTCATTGGAGCTGCCGGCGGGAGCTGGCAAGGGAGCGATTACGGACCTGGCGCTGGAGCGGGCGGACCGCGACGCGCGGTTGCTCGCGGCGCGCGATGGCGCGGCGCTTCTCGAGACGGCGCTGGGACGTAGCGATGTAGCAGCGACCGGGCTGGGTTTTGTCACGCCGGTGCGGCTGGCGAGCGCGGAGGGTACATCGTACCTGCTGGACCTGACTGGGCTGATCCTGCGTCGGTCTCCTGGGGAGACGGCGTGGCGGTTGATGGCTGTGCCTGCGGGACTGAGCTTCTCGGGACTGTCCATCGCACCCGACGGGGCGGGGTTGGTTGTGGCCAGCAGCGGCGCGATGTTCCGCACGGAAGACGCCGGGGCGAGCTGGTGGCTGGTGACCGGGGGGCCACAGCGCGCCCCGTCGGCTGTGGCGACCGGAAGCGGAGGCAACTTTGTCGTTGTTGGGCACGGAGGCGAGATTCAGCAGTCTTCCGATCGAGGCGTGACGTGGCACAAGGCGCAGACCGGGGCCGGGAAGAGTCTGACTGCGGTCGCGCGGATCGGTAGCAAACTCGTCGCCGTCGGGTTCCGGGGTGCCGCGCTCGAGAGCGCGGACGGTGGAAAGTCGTGGAGCCCCTGGTTGCAGGGGCCGACCGACGTCGGTACGACCCACCTTACGGCGCTGGAAGTGGACGGAGACCGCGTCGCGCTCGGCGGGATTGGCGCCCTGTGGGTCCGGGAGTCAGGGGCCTGGACGCGGCTCGGCGTGGACGGTGTTGCGCTCGGCGAGGTGCGCCGACTGCGGTGGGGAAAGGCCGCTGCGCTGGCGGCGGTCACGGCCACGGGCGGACTGTGGCGGCGCGACGCGTCCAAGCTCGTGCCCGTCGAGGTGGCGCCCCCGCCGAAGTCGAATTCGGACAGCGTGAGGTGGTCCGACATTGCCACGGCGGACGCGCGCACGTTGGCAGTGACCGCAGATGGCGTCGTGGAGGTGTCGCTCACGGGTGAGCCGTCCTGGGCGCGGGCGGGGCTCACGCAGACGCTCGGTGCGCTGCCTACGGGGCTTCAGGTGGTCGGAGAGCGCACCTGGCTGCTGGGCTCGGGCGGGTTGTGGGCCCGCGACGGCGGCGCGTGGAAACAGGTTGTGCCCGCGCTCCCGACGCGACCCACTGACCTCGATTTCAAGTCGGCAGATGTGGGCTATCTGGTCGGCGGCCTTGGGACCGTGTACGGCACCGTCGATGGCGGCGTGACCTGGAGGGCTGAGGGTACGCCGACCAAAACGACGCTGAACGCAGTGCACGTGGCTGCCGATGGGCGGGCCATCGCGGTGGGGGACGGAGGCACAATCCTGAGCCGCGTGGGCCGTTGAGTGGGCCGATTGGGTCCCGAACCCTACGGGTTGCGGGAGTCCCTGGGCCATCGACACCGGTGGCGAGCAGCCCAGGCTGGCGACCCGGTGAGGGGTCTCCGGAGGTCGGTCAGTGGCTACCAGCTGGCGCGGTGGGTTTGCCCTGCAGTTTCACGGCCTTCTTCTCGCGCGCGTCGATGATCTTGCGAATCTTCTTGTCCTGCGGGATGGCCAGCTTCACGGGTACGATCTTGGACTCGACCCAACTCTTGGCGGCCGCCGAGGGCGCTGGTTTCTCGATCCTGTCAGGCAGGCCCTCCTGGACCTTGGCGAGTCGCTTGACGGCCCGGTCCCGGTTCTTTTCAATCCGCTGCCTGCGCGCGTCGTCGGTGGTTTCACGGTTCTTCCAGACGGCTTTGCGCGCGTTGCTCAGGGAGCGATAGGCGCCCACATAGTCGCGGATGGTGGTGGTCCACGGTGACGAAGTAGGTGCGAAGGTGAAGTGCTTGTCGACGACATGCACGTCCACTCGGCCGAGGTTCTTGCCTCGGTGGCCGGACTCGAAAATCGGGATGTCACCGGGGGCCCAGACGGGCGTGAAGGTAGACCGGTTGGAGCCGGACACGAGCGCCATGGACACTGGGACTTCCTTGCGAACGGCGGCAATCAAATCGGACGTTCCCTGGATGCCAAGGTTCGACAGCAAAATGATCGCGTCGGGTTTCTGTGCGCCGATGGCTGCGGCCTGGTTTCTCAGTGCCTGCGCTGGATCCCAGATGGAGAACCCGCCCTCGTCGTAGTATTTGGGGCCGTTACCGGTGTTGTTTGTGATGCCGACGATGACGACCTTCATACCGGCAACTTCTCGCGTCACGAACGGTTCAAACAGCAGCGTCTTGTCGCCTTTGCGCCGCATGTTTGCGCTGACCCATGGGAACGCGGACGCCTTCTTGAGCTCCACCAGCTTGTCGACTCCAAGTGCCGCGTCGTACTCGCCAGGTGCAAAGGCGTCGCAGCCCATGGCGTTGAAGCTCTCGATAACCGCGAGGGCTCGCTCCTGGGCGGCGGTCTTGTCCCGGTCGATCAATCTGCGGAGGTGGGGCCCCTGGTAGAGCAGGTCGCCGGCGTCCAGGACGAGCTGGGTGTCGGGTTTGACCTTGCCCTCGGGGGTCTGATGAATGAGCGTAGCCTTGCGGGTGAGACCCCCGAGTGGGTTCTTCTTGCAGCCGCAGTCCTCACGCTCCCCATGGACGTTGCCCGTGTACCAGAGCCGAAGGACAGTGCCGCGGGGTTTGCCGGTGTGCGTCTCGGTCGGCCGTGCCGGTGCGCCTTTGAGTTCGGCCCTCTCTGGGTCAAGTTCGGCGAGCAGCTTGGTTGTCGCCGCGTGCAGTCCGCGGAAGATCGCGTCGTCGACGGCGTGCCCGACGGTTGCGGGGTAGGCATCGGCCTTTGGGAGCGCCAGATCCCGCGCTGGGGCGGGGAGTGGATCGACCGCCTTGACCGCTGCGGGCGCGGGCGCGTCAACTTTGGCGGGTGCTGGATCGCTGCAGCCGTACGAGGCAGTCCCCAGGATGGCGACGAGTGCGACGGCTGCGGCGTTCCCCCGACCTACTTGCACAACTCGCCTCTCTGGATCTCCTTGATCTTGGAGCGAGCCTCCTTGCGGTAGTCGGAGCGTTTGAACTTGCTGACGACCTCCGAGTAGAAGACCTCGGCCTTGTCACATTCCCCGCGCATCACGAACACGTCGCCTACGCGGAACGTGGCGGCGTCGGCGACGTCGGACTTCGGGAAGTTCTTGAGCACGGTCCGGTACTCCTCAAAGGCGTCCAGGGTCTTGCCTTCGCGGAGATAGGTTTCGCCGACGTTGAAGCGTGCGCGAGCGGCGCGGGGGTCCTTGGGGAAGTCCCGCGCGAAGGTTTGGAACGCCTTGCGTGCCTCGGTGAGCTTGCCGTCGGCCATCCATTGGTTGGCTGCGGCGATGAGCCCCTCGGCGTCGCTCGGCAGCGTCACGGAGGCGCCGCCGGAGAGGCGCTCGGCGACGTCGTTCTTGAAGAGTTCGTAGTCCTTGTCGAGCGCGTCGATCTTGCGTTGGAGCAAGTCGTGGTCGCCCTGGATGGTGCCCACAGCGTTGCGGACCTCCAGGACCTGGGCGAGCAGATCGGCGTTGTTTCCGCTGAGAAGACGACGCGCCGACTCAAGGAGCTTCTCGAGCTCTTCGATCTCGGATTTGGAGCTCGCGAGTGCATCCTCGGCGCGCTTGGCACGCTCTGCGAGTGACTGCGTCTCCGCCTGGAGTTGGGCGATGTCCTTCTGCATCTTCTCGCCGTCGCCGCTGGTCACGCAGGCGGTCGCGGTCAGACTCAGAAGGAGGGCGGCGAGGGGGGCGGCGAGTTTTTGCATGGGTCCCTTCTACTTCCAGACAAACTCACAGCGGCGGTTGAGCTGGAACACCGACTCGCTGCTTCCGAATTTCGCGGGGCGGGATTCCCCGTAGGAGATGACTGAGACGGCGCTCTTCTTGGCGCCGAGCTGGACGATGTAGTCGCGCGTGGCGCGGGCCCGCTTCTCACCCAGGGCGAGGTTGTAGTCCTCGGTCCCACGTTGGTCACAATGTCCTTCGACCTGCAGTGGCGCACCACGGTCCTTGGCGCACTCCGCGTGGTTGCGCAGTGTCTCGCGTCCATCGGCGCGCAGGGCGGCCTCGTCGAAATCAAAGTAGATGGGCTCGAGATTGTCACACCGGGCGTTGGCGACCTTGCCCACGCACCCGCCGTCGCGGCATTCCTGGCCGGCTGGGCAGTCGGCGTCGACGACGCAGGAAGGCTTGACCTGGCACTGACCGGCCTTGCACTCCTCGTTGGCTGCGCACTCGTCGTTGCTCAGGCACTCGGCGCCGCACTCGTTGTTGCGACACTTCTGGCGCCCGGTGCAGCCGTCGTCGCCCTGGCACCAGCCGGGGATCTTCTCACAGGCGCCGGCGACGCAGCGGTTGCCCTCGTCGCAGTGCTGGTTGGTGCGGCATTGGGCGCACTTGCCGTTGAGGCAGTACTCGCCCTTTTCCTTGCAGTGGTCGTCGTTCTCGCAATTGGGGTATTCGATGCATGCTGGAGCCGTAAGGATCACAGCGATGCCGATGGCAGCGGTTACGCGCCAATTGTTCATGGGAGCCTCCCTGTCTGGGTCGTCACGGATCGGTCCGACCTACCGTGATGTCAGTTGGGTGGTAGAGTATGCCCATCTATGTGTCAAGGGCGGTGCAGAGCGGATCGACAGGGTGTCAGAAGTTGCCGAATAGATCCGTCAGACGCACATCGAGGGCGGCGGATAGCTTGTAGAGCGAGGAGACGGATGCACTGGACTCGGCGCGCTCAATCTGGCTCAGCAACGAGACCGAGAGGCCCGTTCGGCGCGACAGCTGCTTGAGCGTCAGGCCCTGCTCTTTGCGGAAGCGCCGGATGCTCTGACCGATGGTCTTGTGCAGCTCTTCCTCGGGGTTGGTAAGCAGGCCTTTCTTGCGGAGGATGTCCTCGATGGTCTCGTTGAGATCATCCACATCGCAGGGCTTCTTGAGGTAGTCGGAGACGTTCTGTTTGAGGGATTTCACAGCCGTGTCCACCGAGGGGTACCCGGTGAAAACCACCACGGCGATGTCGTCGTCAATCTTGCGGATTTGATCGAGAACCTGAATGCCGCTCAGCTTGGGCATCATGAGATCGAGGATGACGATGTGGTACTGGCTGGCTCGCAGGGTGTCGATGACCTTCACGGGGTCCGTCAGCGTGGTGACGCCATAGCCGTTTTGCTCGAGCAGCATCTGCATGTAGTCGCAAATGTCCTGTTCGTCGTCGACAACGAGAATCTGAATCTGCCGGCTTTTGACCGGGGTCGCGGTGCGTGTCCGTGCCATGAGTAGGAGCCAGTGTGAGTGTCTTTCAGACTTCGGATAGTTTCCGCTTTGCGTTAGGAAGTCAACGGTCCACGGGGTGGCGGGGCAACGCGCGCACGTGGTAGCTTTGCCTGTCTCGCTGGTGATTGGAGAGCCTCAAGGCGCGCCTGGATGAATGTGCTCGTTCTGCCGCTGACGACTTCGGAGATCCCGGGGATCGGCGGTCGTTTCAAGGTCAAGCCGGAAGATTTCGAGGTCGAGGAGATCCCGAGCTACGAGCCGGTGGGTGAAGGCGTCCACGTCTACCTGTGGCTGGAGAAGACCGGTGTGCCCATGGATGTGGCGCTGCGTCGCGTCGCCAAGGTTCTCGGTGGTCGCAGCAGCGACCTGGGGCATGCCGGCATCAAGGACACGCGCGCCGTAACGCGGCAGTGGATCAGCGTGCTGGACGAGCAGGGCGCCTTGGATACCGAGCAGTCTCCGGAGACTGTGGACCTGGGCCCTGGGCTGCGGATTGTGCGTTGGGCGCGCCACGGCAACCGGTTGCGTACCGGGCATCTTCGCGGCAATCGATTTCGCGTCCTGATCCGGGAGCCTTCGACGGGCGCCGCGCAGCGTGCAGAGCAGAAGTTGACCCGACTCGCGTCGGTGGGAGCCCCGAATTTCTACGGTCCGCAGCGCTTTGGCCGCGACGGGGCCACCCTGGCGCTGGGATTGGGGATCCTGGCGGACACGTTGACGGGCAAGGCGCGCAAGGCCTCTCGTGACCGATTTCGGCGACGCCTGGCGGTTTCCGCCGTACAGTCCCACCTGTTCAACGACTACCTGATCCAACGACTGGCTCTGGGTCAGGAGAGGACCGTCCTGCGCGGAGACTGGATGTGCCACCGTCCGCACGGACAGCTTTTTGAGGCAGTGGATGTGGAGGCCGAGCAGGCCCGGGTCGACTCTGGTGAGACGTTGGTGACCGGCCCGATGTTTGGCCACAAGATGTCGCTGGCGACCGGTGAGTCGGGTGCGTTCGAGTCCGAAGTCCTGGCCCAGTCTGGGCTGTCGACGGACTCGTTCGCGGCCGTGGGCAAACTGGGGCGCGGAACGCGACGGCCGCTGTTGGTCTATCCCGATGAGGTTGGTGTGGACGAGGTGGACGACGGCGTCGAGGTTCGATTTTCACTACCCAGCGGCAGTTACGCGACCGTGGTTCTGCGCGAGATCATGGGTGAGCAGGAGGAGCAAGCATGAGCAGGGCAGTGGACGCGAGGGGGCTGCTCGGGCCCGAGCGGTTCCTTGGTCTGGCGTCCAGGTGCGGACTGGAAGCCGACAGCGGAGTCCTCGACGGGCTCGCCGAGCTCGGTGTGCTCCGACCTGTGATCGACGCCCCGACGGCCCTCTACTCTCCGGGACAACTGTGGATTCTGTCCCGGTACCTGGACCAGGTCCGGATCTCCGCGCACCCGTGGACCAAATGGAGCAGGAAGGCCCCGGAGCTGGGTGACGCCGTCGAGCTGCTCGGGGAGGACGGCCGCAAACTCGAAGCTTCCCTTCGGTGGATGGGCGGCGCCCCGTCCGATCCAGGCGCGGAAGCGCGCGCCGTGGAGATCGCTGGGAGGATGCGCGCGTGGTCGGAGGCAGGGTCGCCGCTCGGCGCGTTGCGGTCCGTGGTGGCGTTGGTCCGGCGGGATGTGTTGGCGTCTCTGCGGGGCGATGCTCTGCTGACGGAGCTCGTGTCGGAGGTCGCCGGGCGGATGCTCGGTAACTCGTCGACGTCGACGCTTGAACCCGTGGGCGGCGGGAGCCTCGATGAGGACTCCACCGATGAGGAGGTGGCGGAGCAGATCGCGCGGTCCATGGCCAGCCGGAGTGGGCAGCAGGCCGCGTTGGAGCGCCCTGCCGGGCCCGCGGCTCGGCGCATGGGTCCAGTAAACACGGAGTCGGGCCTCCAGGCGGCCTTGAAGCGAGCGACCAGCGAGCGTCCCAAGCCTCCGCCCCCCGAGCCCATCGCCGCTGACACCGGAGAGACCGACCGGGCTCTCCCCACCAGGCCCGATGTCGTGGCCTCGTTTGTGGAGCTGCCCGAGCCCACCATGGGGCCGCTGGCGGTTGTCGATCAGCCGGTGGTGACGGTCGACGAGTCCGCGCCTGGTTCCCTCGAAGAGCAGGTGCGACAGCTCAACGAGCTGCGGCTGGAGTACATACAGTCCAAGGCGTGGGACAAGCTCGTGGACCTCTACGAGGATGGGATCTACTTGTTTCCCCGTCCCTCCGAGCGGCGCCAGATCTATTTCAACATTGGCGCGATCTACGAGCACAAGCTCAAGGATCGGGAGCGCGCCCTGGCCAGCTACGAGAAGGCCCACTCCACGCTGGCCGGTGACATGGCGGTGTACGAGGCGCTTGAGCGGCTCTATACCCACGACGAGCGTTGGGACGACCTGCGCGCCGTGGCCGAGGCCTGCCGCGAGGCCACGCACGATGCGCAGTTCAGCGCGGACCTCGGGTTGGCGCTGGCGGGGCTGTTGGCGACGCGACTGGATCAGGGCGAGGCGTCGATCGAACTCTACCAGGAGCTGTTGTCGGCACCGCTCGGGGACGGTCAGCACGCTGCGGTTCTGGAACGGCTCGCGGCGGTCAGCCGCTCTGGGCGGGCCGGCTCCAAGGTCTTGCTGGCTGTGGCGAGTCTGATTGAGGGGCACTGGAGCATCGACAAGCACGCCGTCGCCCTCGTGGATCTCTACGAGGGGATGTACGACGGCCTTGTGGAGCAGGACCCGAGCGCGGCGGCGGAGGTGATGAGTCGGCTCGCGTCGATCCACCAGGCGACGGACTCGTTCAGGCAGGCGTTCATGGCTTTGGGCCGCGCCTTGTCGAGCGATCCGGACCGCGAAGATCTGTACCAGAGGCTCGAAGTGCTGGCGGAGCGGCTCGACGTGCTCGACGATCTGGCCGCCATTTACGAGGATGAGTTCGACCGGGTGCTCGGCCAGTCCCACCGGGCGTCCATCGCCCGGCGCCTGGCTGCGCTCTATGAGCGGCTCGGCGACGAGGCGGGCGTCCAACGCGCCTGGCGAACGGTCGCGGAGGCCGAGCCGTTTGATACCGAGGCTCTGGGCCGCCTTGCCGACATTCACGCACGCCACGACGAGATTCCTGAGCTGCTCGAGGTGCTTGAAAGGCTGCGGGGACAATTGGAAGGGCCCGACCGGGTCGCGGTGCTGCTGCGAGTCGCCCGGGTTCGGACCGAGGGGGCGTTGGACCCCGACTCGTCGGCCGCCGATGTCGTGGACATTGACGCCGCGATGCTCGCCCTGCAGGACGCCCTGGCGGAGGTCGACTTTGGGTCCAGGCCGGCGGAGGACGTGGTCAGCATGATCCACGGTCTGATCCCGATGGTGTCGCAGTCGCTTGCGTTTCAATTCGCAGAATTGCTGGAGCAGTTCTTCGCCAGGCATGGCGCCCCAGGCCGGGTGGTCGAGACCTACGAGGCGATCCTGACGTTCCACCTGCGCGATGAGAGCGCCGCGGGAGAGGCGGCGCGGTTGCTCACGCGAATGGGTAGTCTCCACGCCGACCAACTCAAGAGGCCGGACGACGCGTTTGTCTATTTTGCTCGCGCGTTGGAGGCGGACCCGAGCTGCGACGAGGCGATGCTGCGCGTGTCGGACATGGCGAGCACGGACGGTCGATGGGAGGCCCTGGCCAATCTGTCCGAGAGCGTGCTGAGCGGAGGGCGCGCGAAGGACGAGGAGCCTTGGCACCGCAAGCTGGCCACGATCTACGCTGAGCGGTTGGGCAAGCCCGACCAGGCGTTTCCCCACTACCTGGAGTTGCGCCGCATCAACCTGGACGACGGCGAAGCGACCGCGTTCCTGGAGGGCTACTACGCGGAGAACGAGGACTGGGAGGGCTTGACGGAGCTGCTCGAGGCGCGCGCCGACAACGAGGGCAACGTAGCGGCTCGCGTTGGGCTGCTCGCGCGGGCGTCTTCGCTGGCGCTGGAGTACCTGGGCGACGGTCCGCGGGCGGCCGCAAACCTGCGCACTGCGCTGACCCTCGAGACCGACGACCTGGAGATGTTGGACCGGGTCTGCGCGCTCTACCGCTCCAGCGGCCAGGGCGATGAGGTGCTCGATCTGCTCGCCAGACAGGAGGAGTTGGCGACGGATATGGATGTGAAGGCCGCGATCGCGCAGCGACGGGCTGAAGTGCTGGCCGGCGATCCCGAGCACGCCGACGACGCCATCGACAATCTGGTACGCCTGCGCGAGTTGAAACCCAACGACCCAGGTGTGTTGCGCCAGTTGGCTGAAGCGTACGAAGCCGCCGGACGCAAGCTCGAGGCGTACGGGCTGTGCAAGTCGTTGGCAGAGCTCGGGAGTGAGGGCGCTGATGGCAAACAACGCGCAGCGCTCCTGACCAAGCTTGCGACCTGGGCGGAGGAGGAGCTTGGCTCTCCCGAGGAGGCAGCTTCGTGGTTCAGACTTCGGCTCGACGATGACGAGGCCGACCTGGACGCAATCACCAATCTGGAGCGGCTGTACGAGAAGGCCGGAGATCTGCCGCGGCAATACGACGCAGCGGAGCTGCACGTGGCGTTCATGAAGAAGGAGGGCGTGGTGGGCGCCGCCGCCGTCCTGCGCGAAAAGCAGGTCGACCTCGCCGTCAGGATGGGAGACGAGGCGCGGGAGTTGGACGCGCTGGCTGACATGGTCGCGCTGCAGCACGGTGGAGATCTGGGGCAGCTTGAACGCCTGGCCGATCTGGCCCGAGCGGCGGAGCGTTGGGCCGTGGCCCTGGACGCCAACGAGCGCTTTCTGGAGAAGCTCGAGGCCGGTGAGGACCACGTAGACATTCTTCATGAGATGGCGGCACTCGCCGAGAAGCACATTGATGACGAGGGGCGGGTCACCAGCTATTTCGAGCGGGCGGTGGATGCCGGACCGACCTCGTTTGCGGCGCTGTCAAAGCTTGCAGATCGCTACGGAGACCGGGGCAGGCCGCGGGACCAGGCCGCCGTGCTGCGGCGGATTCTGGAGCTGGACGGCGGGATTTCTCCCCAGGACGAAGTACAGCGGTGCAAGGATCTGGCGGATCTGCTCGCCAAAGAGTTGGGGGAGCCGCGCCAGGCAGCAGGGTTGCTCGAGCGGGCACTCGGCACAATTGGGGAGTACGGCGAGGTGATCCCGGTCGAGCTGCACGACGTGGTTCGCCGCAAGGCTGTGAACGTCTACAAACGGCTCGACGAGACCGGCATGGCGCTGGACCACCTGGGCGAACTCCATGACTCCTTCGTAGCCAGGGAGGTCGGCGGCAGAACGCTGGCGCGCCTCTGCGAGGAGATCGGTCGTCTGAGCGCGAAGATTGGCCGTGTTGACGACGCCGAGAAGTATTTCCTCAGCGCCGTGGAGGAGGATGAGGAGGCGACCTCAGCGCGACTGGGTTTTGCGGAGCTCTACGTGGACACAGAGCAGTGGCCGGCGGCGCTGGAGATGCTCGAGTGGCTCGTCGAACACCTCGCTCGGGTCAAGAACGACAGGGACAAGGCGCAGGTGTTCGCGCTGCGCGGGCGGGCGTACGGTGCCACGAACAAGGTCAAGCAGGCGATGGAGTCCTACCAGTCCGCGCTGGAGCACGACCCCCACAACGCGACCGCGCGCGAGGCGATGGGCTGACGCCGCGGTCGGATTGTTTAGACCGACACGAAGATGTCGCGCGCCCCGTCCGCCGTCAGGTCAGACACGCGGGAGACGCGGTCGCACAGGGTCGTGAGGATTGCCGGGGTGGGCTGTGGTGGGCCTCGCCGGCCCGCGTCCGGGTCCACGACAACGCCGTACAGCTGGAACCCCAGGCGTATCCTCGCCCGGTCAAAGGCAACGCGCCACGGGTCCGAGACCGCCGCCTGGCCGTCCGTGATCAGGACGATGTCCGCCCTCTTCAGCTTTGGATGCTCCTCGATAAGGGCCACAGCGGCGTCGAGCGGTGCCTGAAAGTCGGTACCGCCGCTGGGAAAGTACTCAGCAAACTTCATCAGATCGGCCACCGGGGGCGGTGGGGCCCGCAACCCGGTGCGCGGAGCAGCGAGCAGGTCAAAGGTCCTCAGGTCCTTCGGATTGTGACTGAAGACCACGGCCCGGAAGTATCTCCGGCCGCGACGGGCGATCTCAAGGAGCGTCAGCGCGACGGCTTTAGCCCAGAGTTCGCGTTCCCCACGCATGCTGCCGCTGCCGTCCACGGCGACGACCAGCGGGCCCTTCTGCGCCGGCGCGTTCGCCTCGATCGCATACTGCAGCAGGTCGCCCTCCACATAGCGGCGCAGGAAGTCCCGCCGCAGGATGCGGTGGCCGAGTGCGGCAGCCTCCGAGGGGAGCAGGCGCGACAGGGCGTTGCCGCGTTCCACGGCGTGGATTTCGGCGGGGCGACGTTCGATCTTCTCGCGGCGGAACGCGCGCGCCGCAGGTCTGAACGCCCCGACGAGGTCGGCCAGCCGCTTGAGTTTCTCGTTGTGCAGGAGCTGGTCGCCGAGATCGAGCTTGTCGGCTCCGCCGTGCCCAGAACCCGTGGCCCCGAATCCCTGCCCGACTGCCTCAAGCTGGCCCTCGGCCTCGTCCATTCTGTCAGGCAATGAGCCCGTCAGGTCCCTGAGTCCGCTGGGCAGCGACGTGGGCAGGGCGTCGATGAGAGCCTGCCATCTGGCCTCGTCGCGTTTGATTTTGGAGCGGGCGGCGTCCATCTCGGCCTGGATGGAGTTGGCGGCTGTGTCTTCTCCGAGTTCGCGGGCCACTTCCAGCTGTTCGTCGAGGTCCTCGAGCTCGGCTTCCCCCTGGTCGGCGCGAAAGGCAGCGAGCAGGTCGTCGGCGTCAAAGAGCTCCGAGCGTCGCAGCGTCCGGAGGACGGCGCCAAGAACCAGTCGCGCCGCGAAGGTGGAGCGAGCTTCGTCCAGGACGGTCTCGGCGCGGAGGACGGCGAAGGCGGGCGCAGTGTGCAGCCACCCGACGACCTGCCGAGCGAGTGCCGTGCGGGCCCGCGTTGAATCGCTCGCCGGCACGAGCGTCAGCGTGTACTTGAACAGCGAGTGGAAGACGTCCGCACCCAGCTCTTCGAAACCTGGATGCAGCGCCGCGCCCGACGCAAGAATGGCGGCCAAGGCGTCGCTGTCGGCGCAGGCTCGCTCCCAGGCCTTCTCGTCGAATGCGTCTGAGAGGACCACGCGCGGCATCAGCGCCCGCCATCGAGGATCTGGGCCTGCAGTCCCTCGATTTCGCTGAGCACAGCCGACACGGCGGTCACGTCGCGACCGCGGGTGCGGGCGTCCTCGACAATCTCCGCCGCCTGGGTATGCAGCCGTCGTAGTTTGGTGTGCGCCTCGATGCCCGCCCTCATGGCGACCTCTGCGTCGGGCCAGGGTCGCAGGGCGTAGTCTCTGACCTCCTTCGCCATGGCCAGAACAGCGCGCGCCGACTCCTCGTGTCCGTTGAGCACCTGGCGCAGGGTCAGCGCCACCTCCTCGGCTTCAGCGGGGTCGCTCCAGAGGACATGCCTCAGGTGGAGCGTGTCGTCCTGGACCACCTCATCGCGCCCGTCGATGACTGCATAGGCGCGCAGCAAATGAACCGACTTTCGAAATCTGCGGTCGCTCGGGATGATCTCCTTGGCTCGGAGCGCCTTTCGGACCTCGACCAGATCCCGAAGGACGCCGTCGGGGACGTGTACGCTGTGACACATGCGCTGCGCCTCCTCCAACTCATCTCGGTGGAGCACGGTCCGCGTTCCCGCGTCGTCGCCGAGGGAGAGCAGCTTCA
>CALBXO010000577.1 GCA_937890335.1 uncultured Pseudomonadota bacterium
CACCTTGCAGCCAGTCTCGATCCTGGCGCCCTCGAGGCGGCCATCACCAAAGCCCACCGCATCCGTGGTACTGCGGGCTCCTACGGCTTCGACAGCCTCGGCAAGTTGGCGGGCACGCTCGAGGACGCGCTCCTTGTCCTCGAGCCCTCGCCGAAAGCCGCGGACTGGCACGCGGTGCACGACATCGTCGCGCGGCTCCAGAACGAAGCCATCCTCTCGACGGGCTCGCTACAGATGGCAGTTCAGACCGTCGAGCGGTCGGCCGTGGCTGTTCTGGTGGTCGACGACGACGCCGAGCTGCTTCGGTTCCTGAGAACCGCCGCCGTGGGCCTCCCCGTCAAGCTGCATACCGCCACGACCATGGAGGCGGCGCTCGAGATCGCCGCAACCGTCCGCATTGACGGTGCGGTGATCGACGTGCACCTCGAGCGCCCGAGCTTCGAGTTGGCGACCCGTTTGCGGGAGGTCACCGGGATGTCCGGACTGCCCATCGCCTTCCTGTCCGGGGACAACGCTCTGGATACGCGCGTTCGCGCGACCCACGTGGGGGCCTCCGCGTACATCGACAAACCGATCGTCCCTGAGGAGTTCTTTGAGGCGGTCGAGCACCTGGTCCGCAACACCCACCGCTCGCGAGATACGATCCTCATCGTCGACGACGACGCGGATTTCATCGTCCACACGGAGGCCATCCTGCTCGGCCACGGGTACGACGTCCTGTCGGTGCAAGATGCAGCGCAGGTTCTGACGGCTCTGGAGGAGCATGCGCCCGACGCGCTCCTGCTGGACATGAACATGCCAAAATACACCGGGGCGGAGATCTGCGCCGCCCTGCGCGGCTCGGAGCGCTGGCGCGAGCTGCCCATCGTGTTCGCGACGGCCAGCGCGGATCTCAACAGCCGCATCGCGGCTTTCGAGGCGGGTGCCGACGACTACCTGCTCAAACCGTTTGTCGAGGCAGAGCTGCTGGCCAGGCTCCGGCATCGGCTCGAGCGGGCGCGGCTCGTCCGGGAACGAATCGAGCGCGACCCGCAGTCGGGCCTCTTGCGGCGGCAGGCGTTCCTGGAACGTCTGCGCGGGATCCTCTCGGCAGCGCGGCGCAGGCGCCGGCCCTGCGTCTTGTGTCTCATCGATCTGGACGAGTTCAAGCGCGTCAACGACGAACACGGACACCTGGCCGGCGACGACGTCATCGCAAGGTTTGGTGCGCTGCTGCGGACGCGATTCCGCGCCGAGGACCTCCGCGGGCGTTGGGGTGGAGAAGAGTTCATTCTCGCGTTTGCCGAGGAAGGGATCCCCACGATTGAGGCGGTGATGAAAAACGTGCTCGACGAGTTCAGCGCCCTGCGCTTTGAAGGCACAAACGGCGAGTTTTCGGTCACGTTCTCCGCGGGACTGTCCGAGTTTCCAGTGGACGGACGCCATCCCCGTGAGCTGCTGGCAACCGCCGACCGACGACTCTACGAGGCAAAGGCCTCCGGTCGTGCCCGGGTGACCTCGACTGACTGACCGGGCGCTCGGCCGGCGAATTGCGGCGTGCTGTCAGTTTGGAGGGCTCGGCAGGACACGGCCGAGCAGCTCGAGTACCGAGTCCAGGAACTCGTTCTCCGTCGCCTTCAACTTGGTCAGGTGGCGGGTCGCCCCCAGGGTCAGCGTATCGCGTTCCGCGCCTGACGGTCCCGGCCGGAGTACACGATCAACGGCGTGTCCCGGCCCGCACCACTACGAATCTCAGCCACGACCGAGAACCCGTCCATTTGCGGCAGACCGACGTCCAGGACGACGAGGTCCGGCCGCGCTTCGCGGAACAGGCGGATCGCGGTGACCCCGTCCGCCGCCTCAAGGCAATGAACGCCTACCTGCGACAACATTTCGACGATGACGGTGCGCGCCGACACATCGTCCTCCACCACCAGGACCACCCCGGCGTCGCGCCGCCCTTCCTGGAGAGCGAGACGTAGGGCGGTGTCGATCGATCCTTCATCAAACGGCTTGGCCACCCAATCCATCAGCAGCGGGTAGTCAAACGTCCTGCCCACTGGGTCCGAGCCGGAGATGACAACCACGGGTACGGCGCGCTCCCGACCCAGGTGCTCCAAGAGTTGGAGTCCATTGCCGTCCGGCAACTCCAGGTCCAGCAGGACGGCGTCCGGACGGATGTCGGCGAGCAGCTGCTGCGCGCGTGCCAGGCTGGACGCCGCTACAAAACCGATGCCGCGCGCGCGCAACATCAACCCCAGCACCCGGACCACGTCCTCGTCGTCTTCGACGATGAGAACCACCGCACGGTGGCTCGTGGTCGTTCGCCGACGCTGGGGCGGACGCCGAGAGGGCTTTGGCGCCTGCGGCGCGGGAGAAGCGGCTTGATCGATCTCAAACCAGAACGTCGTGCCCTGCCCGGGCGCCGAAATCAGGCCAATCTGCCCGCCGTGCTCCTCCACGATCGCCTTGGAGATCGCCAGCCCGAGCCCGGTGCCTCCCTTCTGGCGCGTGTCGCTCTGGTCAAGCTGCTGAAACTTCGCGAACACCCTGTCGTGATCGGCCTCGGCGATACCCGGCCCCGCGTCCGTGACGGACAGCCGAACCCGGTCGCGGCCCGTCATGCACGACACCGAAACCTGGCTACCCGGAGGCGAGAATTTCACGGCGTTCGAGATGAGGTTGGTGAGCACCTGTGTGAGCCGATCAAAGTCACCCGACATCGAGCGGCGGTTCTCACAAGGACGCCCCACAAGGGAAACGCCCGCTTCGTCGGCGGTCGCTTTGAGCGCCTCCATGGTCGCGGTGGCGAGCACCATCGGATCGATCGGCTCCCGGCGAAGATCCATCTGGCCACCCTCGATCTTCTCAAGATCGAGAATGTCGTTGATGAGGCGGACGAGCCGCTCCACATTTCGAGATGCCACCCCCACAAGATTGACCATCTCCGGTGGAACCACTCCGACGACTCCGGCTTCAATCAACCGCAGGCTGCCGCGGATGGACGTCAGCGGTGTACGCAGCTCGTGCGAGACCGTCGACACAAACTCCCGCTTCATCCGGTCCACCTCTGACCGGTAGCTCATGTCCCGCGCAACAAGAACGAGCTCAGAGCCGTTGGGACCATCCACCCGCTGTATCACGATCGCCGCACGGTACGAGGAGCCGTCCGCGCGTCGAATCGAGGTCTCAAAGTCCACGACCGGGACGCGCCCATCGATGAGCGGCCGGATCAAGTCGTCGTAGCTGTCCGAATCGATTCGCTCGAGCAATCCATACGGGGTCGCGCCCATGAGCTGCGACAATGGGTAGCCGGTCGCCGTCACGGCGCCGTGATTGGCGTAGAGAATACGGAGCGTTCGCAGGTCCATCAGCAGGATGAGATCCACGATCCGATCCAGCGCCATGCTCAGCCGCGCCAACTCCCCCTGAATCTTGCGGACCGCGGTGACGTCGCGGGCGGTCGCATAGATGACTCCCTGTTCGACCTTCGGCGCAGCGGTCCATTGCAACCGCTTCCACCCGCCGTCCGCCATCGCGTAGCGGTTCTCAAAATGCAATGTCCGGGCGCCGTCCCCCAGCGCGCCCAGCTCATGCACGGTCCGCTGCAGATCATCGGGATGAACAAACTCGAGAAAGGGCCGAGCCTTCAGCTGGTCCAGACTCCAGCCCAAGGTGCGCGTCCACGTGTCGTTGAGCCGTAGAAACATCCCGTCCAGGCTCGCCACGCAATGCAGATCCACCTCGTGCTCAAAGAAATCTTGGAAGCCGCGTCCTGCGGCCAGTTCCTGCAGCTCGACGAACCGCCCCTCAAGCCGGGCCACGACCAGCGCCGCCGCGCCCGCGAGTTGCGAGTCCAAAGACGACGACCAGAGTGACAGGGCCGCCTCGTGTTGGCCGAGTCGAACGGGCAGCCGCAGCTGCGGCGGACCCTTCGGCGCCGCGACGGCAGGCTCAAACACCATGGTGTCACTGCCGAGCGTCAAACTGGCGCTTTGGGCGCCACAGAGGATGGCAAGTTTCAGGAGGTCCCGAACGCCCTCGTCTTCGGCCCATTCGACCCATATCCCTCGCGGCGCCTCGACTTGGTTCGGGTCCATTGGCCTCCTTGGTGCCCCTCCAATGAGTACCGGAACATGGCGCCGTTGGGAATCGTCACCGGGCCGCGACCAACGGCGAAGCCTGTCAACCCGCCCGCGCATTTGATCTTCGAGTTCCGATTCGCGATACCCGTCAGCCATGTCAGGCAGCTCCAACAGCCGCGAACTTCTACGCTGGGGACGGCGCGAACGGGGCGAAGTCATCGCCGACCGGTACAGGCTGGACGACATCGTCGGCGCTGGGGGAATGGGGACGGTTTTTCTGGGACACCATCTGGAGCTTCAGACCCCGGTCGCCGTCAAGCTGCTCAAAGCGTCGCTCGGCGCCCGTGAGCTGTTCACCCAGCGGTTTCGTCGTGAGGCCCGCGTCGCCGCACGGCTGCGGCACCCAAACGCGGTCCAGATACACGACTACGGCACGCACGACGGGCAAGCCTACATCGTCATGGAGCTGGTGGATGGCACGCCGCTGTCGGACGTCATCCGGAACCGCCCCACCGAGCTCGATCCAAAACGCTGTGTCCGGATCGCGCGGGTCCTGGCGGATGTCCTTGCCGCCGCGCATCGGCTGTCGATCATTCACCGCGATCTGAAGCCCGACAACATCATCGTCGACCTGCGCAGCGACCGCGAGTGGGTCACGGTCATCGACTTCGGCCTCGCGTTCGTCAACGAGGAGCGGGAGCCCGGCGACGACGAGGGCCTGAACGACCCGAGCTTCCCGGACGCTCCGCCCCGCGACGACGAGGACGACGAGGGGGAAGAAGCCGGGGTGCGCACCCTCTTCGAGATCGGCAGATTGACGGAGGCGGGCCGCACCGCCGGCACGCCGCGCTATGTCTCCCCGGAACAGGCGCGAGGAGCCGCCCTCACCGGCGCTGCGGACATCTACTCGTTTGGGTGCGTGCTCTACGAAATGCTCGCTGCGCGCCCTCCGTTCGTCGGCCGGACGGCGCCAGACATCGTGAACCAGCATCTCTTCGTCGCGCCGCGCCCCCCGAGCCGAAGTGCACCCAACGTCCCCGCGTGGCTGGACGAGGTCATCATGCGCATGCTGGACAAACGTCCCCACGCGCGCCCCACGGCCCAGGCGTTGATGGAGCTGTTCGAGGAACATCTGGACGGTGGTAGGGACGACGGGGGACGCGGCGCATTCCGCATGCCGGAGCGCGCCGAGCGCGCGGTTCGCGCACCGAGCCTCGAGCAGTTTGCCGCACTGTCGGACCTGGACGCCGCCGCCGGTCCGGAGCAGATCGTCACCGTGCTCGGAACCGCGATTCCCGACAGCTTGATCATCGCGTTCCGGGTCAATGGACTTGCCCCAGAGGCGGCCGACGCCAATTGCGAAGATGGTGTCGCGCCGGATGCCATCGCGGTGTTGGCTCGAGATCCCGCCGACGATCTGGTGGAACGCCTCGTGGCGCGCGGGCTCACCGTGATAGGTCAGGTGGACCCGACGCAGTTCGCGTCCCTCACCCGCCTTCTCCGGGTCGGGGTCACGGAGGTCGTGCCCCATGGCAGCGACGCCGCGCACGTCGCCCGCGTCGTCGCGCGCTCCATTGACACCACGCGCAGACGGGCGCAGCGAAGATGACCGAGTCCGCCGTCACAGATGTGGATCCCGGCGCGCCCCCCGTCCGCTTCCCGCTCTGGCTCAAGCTGGCGGTGGCGCTGATCGTGCTGGGAGTTGTGCCGGCTTCCGTCACGGGACTGGCGCTGATCGACCGCGCCGGCGGCGCGCTGAAAGCCGCCACCCGGGAGGTCAGCCTGGCGGTCGCAGCCGACGTGTCCACCGGCATCGAGGCTACGGTCGACGCCACCCACGATCACCTTTTGGGGATCGCCGCCACGCTGGTGGATCGACGCCTGGACCAGGACACCCGCTTTGCCGTGGCGACCAGTCTCGTGGAGTCCAGTCGCGACCTCGACCACGTGGCAGTGTACGACATCGATGGCGCCTACATCGATCGCATCCAGCAACAGAACGTGTTGCCGGGGCTCGGCGAAGCCGCCCTCCCCGCGGAGGTGCGCACTCTCCTTGCGTCACAGGAGGTCGCTGTGGGCAAGGCCGTCCTGGTGGACGGCCAGGTCACGATCCCGCTCGTCGTCCGGCTGACCGCGGACTCCGGCAAACACACCGGCTACCTGGGCACCATGCTGCGCCTTGGCGACGTGCAGGATCGGGCGACACGGCTCGCGAACGAACGCATTGCCGACGGATTCCTCACGGTCATCGATCACGACAAGAGAATGCTGGTCTCCTCGCGACCGGGGGACGAGCCGCTCGCCGTCGAGAATTGTGCCTTGGTCCAGGACCTTGAGCCCAAGCATTTCAAGATGGGCGTCATCCGCTGCGGCGAGTTTGACTGGATGACCCAGGGCCGCAAAGCGCCCTATGTCGGCTGTATCCGACCGCTCCAGAACCTGCCGTGGGCCGTCGTGACCGCGGTGGACCAGGACGATGCGTATGCCCTGCTCAAGGAGATGAGGGCCTACGTCTTCGGAGCCCTGGGGGGCGCTCTGTTCCTTGCGCTTCTCGCCGCGCTGGTACTGTCCCGCGGCATCACGCTGCCGCTGGACAAACTCGTCGCGCAAGCGCGCGCAATCGCGGCACGCAACTGGTCCGTTCGAGAGCAGATACAGACCCGGGACGAGCTCGCGGTCCTCGGCCACTCACTCAACGCTGCCGCGCGCGACCTTCAAATCAGCGAGATCACGATCCGCGAGGAGGAGGCCATCCGGCGCGACCTGGGCAGGTACCTCCCACGCGATGTCGTTGAGCGCATCGTGGACCGCGATGAGGAGCTCTTCCTCGCCGGGGCGCGCCGAGAGGTGACCGTACTCTTTGCAGACGTGGCGGCGTTCACCAGCCTGTCCGAAAGGCTGCCGCCAGAACATGTGGTGGCGTTGATGAACGAGTTGTTCACGCTGCTGACCGAGATCGTGTTCCTGCACGGCGGGACGGTCGATAAATTCATCGGCGACAGCGTGATGGCGGTGTGGGGCGCCCCAACCCACACCCAAGACCACGCAGCCCGTGCACTGGACGCAGCCGAGGACATGCAACGCTGGATACGGGCGGCCAACGCCGGCTGGCAACAGCGGTTCGACACCAGTCTGGAGCTCGCGATTGGGATCAACAGCGGCACCGCTGTAGTCGGAAACATCGGCAGCGAGCGACGGATGGAGTACACTGTGATGGGAGCTATGGTGAACACTGCGGCGCGGCTGGAAACGCTGGCGCGTCCGGGCACCATCCTGACTACGCTCGAGACCGTCCGCCTGGCGGGCCCAGGGTTTCAGACCGTTGACGCAGGGACACGCGACCTACCGGGGGTGGAGGAGCCAGTGAGATGCATCGAGGTCCTACCCTGAAACTGTCCGCGCCCTGCGTCCTGCTGGGTGTCCTGTTCGTCTTCACGTGGGCTCCGGCTGCGCTCGCTGCCGATCCGCCGGGGACGTTTCGGTACACGGTCAAGAAGGGCGATAGCTGCGGGTCCATCGCGACCGACGTGTATGGCGAAAAACGCTACGACCTCATGCACCTGCACACCGATCTCGGCCCCACGCCACACCACCTGAAGGCCGGGCAGGTCCTCGTGCTGCCCCGCGCGGAGCGACAAGCGCTCGTGGGCCATAAGGTCGGCCCAGTCCGCGCGGCCGCCCCCGGACGAGGGTGGGATGACGCGTACGCCGGCCTTGATCTCTACCGG